>NZ_CP172882.1:142500-442500 GCF_050529585.1 Enterococcus sp. DIV0876 | reverse complement strand
ACAGCAGCCGCAAAACTATACTGTGCATCTAACAAACCCTGTTGATAAACAAATGTTGAAATCACATTAGACGAGGCCATATTCAACGGGTTTTGCATCAAAATAATTTTCTCAAAACCAACGGACATAATACTGCCAAAACTCATGATCAATAGGATGACCATCGTTGGCATAATCGTTGGGATATTGATGTACCAAACCCGTTGGAGTCTTGATGCACCATCGATTGTTGCTGCTTCATGCAGCTGGGTATCGACACCAGAAAGTGCGGCCAAATAAATCACTGATCCCCAACCGGTTCCTTGCCAGACGCCAGATAAGACATAAATTGTTTTGAACCATCTAGGATTGGTCATAAAATTGATTCGTTCCATACCAATCAACTCAAGAAAATGATTGATGATCCCAGTCGACGGGGAAAGAAAAGCAATAACCATCCCTACCATAACAACTACGGCAATAAAATTAGGTGCATAGGTTACTGTTTGGGTAATTTTCTTAAATGGCCCATCCTTAATTTCGTTCAAAGCCAACGCCAAGATTATTGGTAACGGAAAACCTACTACAAGAGAATACACACTGATACCGACAGTATTTTTAATTAAATCCCAAAAATAATAGGAATCAAAAAACCGCTGAAAGTGCTTAAACCCTACCCATGGACTGCCAAAGATTCCTAAAGAAGGCATATAATCTTTAAATGCGATGATCACACCATACATTGGTCCATAGGAAAAAATTAAAATGATCAGAAAAGCTGGTAAAACAAAAAGATATAACTGCTTGCTTTTTCTTATCCTAATTTTTATACTGTTCAGCTTTTCTGGTGATTTTGCTTGCTCTTTTTTGATCGTTGCTGCTTCCATCATATCTCCTCCTTACGCTCATGATTAAATCATGTAATGAATTCGCTTTCATATCAATATGTAATTTTTACATCAAATAATCACATATTTTCGTTGTTCTGATTGATACATCAGTCTTTTCTCATGGAATTGCATAAAATACATATGAACCATATGCATAGAAAATCGGTCAATAATAGTTATCTTTTTTCTATTTTTAAACCAATCGCTCCATTTTCCGGAAAATGGATATCTGTTTTTTGTAGATAAGGACGACCATCCTCGTTTAAAACTTTAATGACTTTGTTTGTTGACAAGTCGGTGATTCGTGCATGTTCGGCATCCAAATCGGTGAGATAGATGTTTGTTTTTGCAACTTCAGTTAGGCTGCAAAACGCATAATGATGTGTCCCTTCTTTAGGAAAAGTAAACCACCAGCCATTTTGTTTCCCTTTTATTTTGCTTCTGGTCTCATAAATCCCTTCGCCATAATGCTTTAACCATGCACCAATCTCAGACAATATGTTTGTTTCTTCGCTTGTAAATGTGCCCTCTGGCGTGGGCCCGACGCCTAAAATCAAATTCCCGCCTTTACTGACAACGTCGATCAATGTGTCAATTAACTCCTGACTAGATTTAAAGGTATCCGTTGGGACATAACCCCAATCATTCCCAATTGGAATATTGCTCTCCCAGACTTTTTTTGGGATTTCATCATTCTCAGGTATTTTTCTTTCTGGTGTGACATAATTTTCATGACGCCCACCCATCATCCGATCAACAATAATTAACTCGGGTTGATTTTCTCTAGCAATTTCTGCTAAGCGATCCATCTGAAGGTCTTCTTTCCCTTGTCCACACCAACCGCCATCTAACCAGAGCAGATCAACCTCACCATAATTGGTTGTGATCTCATGAATCTGATGATGCACAAAAGAGACATAGCGTGACCAGATTTCTGGATGCTGTGTTGTATCATAACTTGCTCTTCTCCCCTTTTTTTGCCCATCATCTAACCAATAAAACGGTGAATACCAATCGGCCTTTGAGTAGTAAGCACCGATTCCCATACCTGCATTGCGAAACGAGGTCACTACTTCTTGGAAAATATCTCTTTTAAATGGACTGAGCTTGCCGCCAACTTTATACTCGGTCTCCATGGTATTGTACATATTAAATCCATCATGGTGTTTGGTTGTAAAAATACAATATTTAAAACCGGCTTCTTGACATATTTGCGCCCAACGATCCGTATCCAGCTTGGTTGGATTGAATGTGTTGATCAACTGCCAATAATCCAGCTGCAGCTGCTGAAAGTCTTCTCGGAATTCTCGTCCCTCTCTAGCCCACACATCTTCTTCAGACAGCTGCCACGATTCAACGATGCCTGCCTGAGCGTATAAACCATAGTGAAAAATCACCCCAAACTTTAAATCTTGAAACCATTCTAAACGTTCTTTAAGCATCGGACTCTCAGGATAATTTTGTGCATCTTCTTCGATCGTCTTTGCCTCTTCAATGTCGCCACGAATTATGCTCATTGTTTGCAACCCCTTTCTTTACCAAAAACTTACCCAAATTTTCAGACTCAGACAATATGTAACATTGACCGCTTATGTCAAAACAAGCAATCGCCGCTTACGATCGAAGAGAAGCGATGAGGCAAGAACTAGCGCCTTCACTTTTTTTGACTATGTAAAATATGGCTTGACTATGTTCTATTGATTCTGCCCTATTCAATCAACAATGTAAGTGCTAACATTTTAAACAAATGGAGGGATTTATATGGAAGAAAACAAACAACTATATCGTTTTTCATATCAGTTAGGGGACTGGTTGCTCTTATTGATAAAACTGCAATTTATCTGCCTGTTTTATATAGTGAGAGGGGGCATACTCTTAGGTATCTTTCCAGCAGCGGCTACTGTCATGGACTATTTTTTGTTGGTTTTTCAAAAAAAAGAGGTTCCCGTTCGTATCTATCCTTGGTTTAAACAGACCTATCACGCCCATTTTAAAACGGCCAACGAATTAGGGTATATACTCTTTGCGATCATCGCTTTCTTATGGATAGATTTACGAATCTCCAGTACTTTTTTACAAAATAGTTTGATTCATTTTGTTCTCACCTTGTTTTTCTTATCAAGCATACTGATCGGTATTTATCTGTTCCCTGTTTACTTACGCTATCAATTGCGCAATCTCCAGTATTTTAAACTATCATTCATGTTGATGCTGATCAGCATTCCGCAAACACTGGCGATTGTTTTAGGCGTTTTTGTGGCATCTGTCATTGCAACATTCTTTCCTATTTTGGTCATTACAGCGTTCATCCCGATGGTTATTTTTCCAATCAGCTGGTTTACTTTCCAGGCGATGCAGCGCGCAGAGAAAAAAAGCACAGTCACTGAGTGATGAAAGAAAAAAAAACATGAAGATTTGTTTACAACAACCTATGGCATCAAATCTAGAAGATTTTTGGCCCATCGTGACCCCTGAATTAAATATCCAATTGGACGCTGAAGGAGAAAAATTGGCCTTGATCCAGCAAGCAGGTCCATTAAAAATTGCTAGAAGAAAGAATGGTACCACGATTCATTATCAAGAAAAAGCCCACCTATTTAGAGCATTGACGCTGTTAGTCACCCATCCTGAGTCTGTGTATGAATTAGAGGAAAAGCCGCAATTTAGCAAAATTGGCCCGATGCTTGATCTCTCTAGAAATGCAGTCGTGACGATTGCCCAAGCCAAACGATTCTTGTTGCTTTGTGCCAAGATGGGCTTAAATACCTGCATGCTTTATATGGAAGACACATATGAGATTCCTGAGTATCCGTATTTTGGCCATTTCCGAGGGAGATACACACAAGAGGAAATAAAGGCACTCGATGCCTATGCTGCAATCGTAGGTATCGAATTGGTACCGGCTATCCAAACACTGGCTCACCTAACAAATCCATTGAAATGGGGATTTGCAAAGGAGATGAAAGATACGAACGATATCTTGCTTGTGGGGGAACCAAAGACATATCACTTGATCGAGGCCGCTTTGAGATCGATCCAGCAAAGTTTCACGACCAATAAAATCCATATTGGCATGGACGAAGCCCATCAATTAGGCAAAGGCCGTTATTATGACCAGCATGGACCAGAAGACCGATTTTCTATTATGACAAAACATTTGCAAAAGGTCGTCGATATCTGTGCGCGTCTTGCTTTAAAACCTATGATGTGGAGTGATATGTTCTTTCGCATTGGCTCAAAAACTGGTGATTATTATGATGAGGAGATTCATTTTCCAAAAGAACTGATTCAAGAAATGCCAGAAGTAGAGATGGTCTATTGGGATTATTATCATCACGAGGAACGAACCTATCAGCGGCTCTTTAAAGAACACAAAAAGTTAAAGCGGCCGACCATTTTCGCTGGAGGAATTTGGACGTGGAATGGTCTTGCACCCAATTATGGCAAAACATTTGCTACAATGTCGGCTGGATTGTCGGCTGCAAAAAAAGAGAAGATCGATACTGTCTATGGGACACTGTGGGGTGATGACGGAGCAGAAACACCGCTCATTTCAAGTTTATTGGGGTTACAGCTATTTGCAGAATACCAGTTTCACGAAACCCCTAGTTTGGCTGATATCAAGGTGCGCTTCATGCGATTCCATCAACTTGAAGCGGATGATTTCTTTTTATTGTCAGATTTTGACCAGACTCCTGGTGTTCCCAAAGACAATCCTCATGGCGCGCATCCAAGCAAATTGGCGCTATACCAAGATTTATTGTTTGGTCTTTACGATGAAACATTGGCTGCACAACCGCTTAAAACACATTACCAACAATTGGCAAAAGACTTGCAACAGATAACGACCTCATCTGATACTGCATCGATGTTTCAGTTTTATCAACAATTGGCAGTAGTGCTGGCTCTTAAAGTCGACTTTGGCCATTCGCTTGTTCAAGCCTATCAAAAAAAAGATCGTCACGCGTTACAGCAGCATATAACCCGTGCCCAGCAACTACATGCAGAACTTCAGCATCTGTATCAGGCTCATCGATCCCTTTGGTTTGAGTGGTACAAGCCTTTTGGTTTTGAGATCATTGATCTGCGCTATGGAGCGCTGACCAAGCGGATACAAACAACGATTTGGCGCTTAGAAAACTACTTAGCAGGAACTATCCCATCACTGCCTGAATTAGAAAGTCCCCGACTGCCCTTTGATGAACCCTATCCTGCGCCATCAGGTTTTGGTCGCAATCTATTCCAAGGTATTTATAGTCCTAGCAAAATTTCAGATGTTTAACCAAGAAAGGATTATTTCATATGAACAAACACTTAAAAAAATGGGTATTGACCTTCAGTGTATTCGCGATTGGATTGGTGATCACTTTCTACCTCTCTGCGCCAAAAGCAACTTCTCAAGTCAACGAGCCAGCTGAAATCACTGGGGCGATCACCGATCAAGAAGCTGCCCAAGCATGCTTTGTCTTATTAGAAAGGAACCTGCAAGCAGCGACTGAGAAAGATATTGACGCATATACGGATACACTTGTGTTGCACGCTGAAGAAGAAACAAAAGCAGAAATGATCCCTTTCTTTGACGAATACACATTAGCCCATACCTTGCTTTCTTTTGAAGTCATCAAACAAGAAGCGAACACCATGCTCGTTGCTGCCCAGCAAAAAACGATCAACCTAGGCGAAAATAACTATCGAAACCATATTACGCAAGCCCATCACACGTTTATCAAAGAAGGTGCTGAATGGAAAATACAACAAACAGTCATGACCAATACAGAATTTCTTGACTGATTGAATCAAAAGGAGTACGAGACAATGACACAATTTGCAAATTGGCCCACCGCTTACCCTTCACCTGAATGGTTCATCCAGGACCGTTTCGGCTTATTTATTCACTTTGGGTTGTTTAGTATTGGCGCGCGTCATGAATGGTATATGACAACGGAGAAAATCGAGCCAAAAGACTACCGAAAAAGGTATTTCGATTTTTTTGATCCTGATTTATTTGATGCAAAAACATGGGCCGCCGAAGCCAAAAAAGCTGGTGTACGCTATATGGTTTTTACGACCAAACATCACGAAGGCTTCGCACTTTGGGATAGCCAACTGACTGATTATAAAGTAACCAATACTTCCTTCAAACGAGATTTTCTTGCGGAGCTACTGCCGGCTTTTAGAGCAGAAGGAATCAAAGTTGGACTGTATCACTCCTTGATTGACTGGTACCATCCTCACTTTACCTTAGACGGCTTACACCCACAAAGAGACAATCAAGTTGAAAGAGCCAAAAATGAGCAAAGAGACATCCGGATCTATCAAGATTTCATTGCCGGACAAGTAGAAGAATTGGTCACCAATTACGGCAAGATCGACTATATGTGGTTCGATTTTCCATACAGTCATCGAGATTGGGGCTGGTCAAAAGGAAAAGGTGCCCAAGATTGGGACAGCGAACGGTTGGCAGCTATCTGTCGTAAACATCAACCTGAAATGTTACTAAATGATCGACTCGGTCTCGGCCATGGTGTGGTCACTCCAGAACAGTTCCAGCCTGAAAAACCATTTGAAAAGGACGGCTTGCCAGTTCTTTGGGAGGCCTGCCAAACAATGTATGGTACTTGGGGGTATGATCGTGACAACCAAGAATGGAAATCCAGTGACATGCTCATAAAAATGTTGATTGATACCGTGTCAAAAAATGGCAATTTCCTAATGAATATCGGACCAAATGCTAGAGGAGAAATTGATTCTCGTACACTGCAGCGATTGCATGAAATCGGAGAGTGGATGCGGCTGCATCAAAGAGCCATCTATTCATGCGGACCCAGCAAGTACCTTGCGCCAAGTGATTGCCGCTATACGCAAAACAACAACAAATTGTATCTGCATATTTTCTCCTATCCATATAAGCAGATTTATTTAAAAGGGATCGCAAATCAGGTGGCGGCCATTCATTTACTCAATGACGGCTCTGAAATATCTTATCGCGGATTTGATCCTGATGAGGTCATTACCTCCACAGAAGAAACGATTCAGCCAGATGACCTTTTGGTGCTGCTCCCTACGATCAAACCAACTGTTTTGGTTCCAGTTCTTGAAATCACGTTACAACCAGAATGATCTTTCTTGCATTTGATGATCCATGCACTGCGGGTTTCCCCATGATCCTTCAAGCAGCTATTTACGTCATAACCATGCAAAAACCACTTAGTCTCCAGTTGTTTCATGGAGACTAAGTGGTTTTTGTTTATGCTGGGTTTTGATTCTAAATTTTCTAGCGATGCTTTATTGCATCAAGCCTTTTTGCCAGGCAGCATATAAAGGCGCAAATGTCGTTTTTGGTTGTTCGATACCATAAACCTTCTGGATCATGGCTGCTTGAATCCAGAATACATCCTCGATAACCGCGCGGCCAGTTCTCGCCTCTGGGATATCTGCCCAGATGGCCAACGCTATGGCGGGTGTTTGATCCAACCATTTCTCATCTACAGTCTGATTATTTGCAAAGGTCGTCAATTGGAATGTTTCTTGGATTTTTTCATAAGTAGGATACGTATAGCCGGCTGCTTCACCCAAAACATAATAGAAAAAGTTATCATTGTGATTAATCACTTGATAGCCATTTTCAAAGAAGAAAGAAACTGGAGCCATATTTGGGTTCCAACGAGTCCAGTAAGAGATTTGACACTCTTTAGATAAGGATACCTGTTCGTCACGATTCAAGCGATAGAAGCCATCATTCCACACCCGCACAGTAAATCCTAGCGACGCGACATGATCAATCATGTTATTGACGTATTCGATAAACACTTCAATGCCACTCGCCCTTTCTCCAAACCTTTCTTTGGCAGCTTCGGTTAAGACAGGATATTTTTCTAATGCATCAAAGTCGATAAACTCATCCCCGCCAATATGAAAATAGGCACTCTCGGCAAATAAGTCTCCATATTCTTCATACAAAGCTTTCATGAAAGAGACTGCCTCCGCATTCAAAATGTTTAATGCGTGTACATCTTTTTCTCCAGAGGCCATTGGTAATTGCCATTCTGGATGCGTCTTCAACGCTTGTTCCAAATGTCCTGGAGAATCTAAATCTGGAATGATCTCGATAAAATAATTTTTGGCATAAGCAATAAGCGCCTTGATTTCTTTCTTTTTAAGGTGTTCCTCTGACACGATTTCTGGAAACAAGTCGGATTCGATGCGAAACCCTTCATTTTCAGAAAAATGCAGCTGTAAATGGGTAAATTGAAACCAAGCCATGCTTCTTATTAGGGCTTTTAACGCATTCAACGAATAGAATTTACGTCCGATATCAATCATCACACAACGTTCATCGATCTTGGCAGTATGTGCAACTGGATGAGCGATTTCTTTTGCGCTGGCCAAAAGCAGGTACGCTGTTACGCCGTGAAACAACTCTTGAGAAGTGCGTCCAACGATCCGGCACGCAGTGGGATCTACCCGCACATCTTGGTTCAACTCAGCATCGATTTCAAGAATAATCGGCTTTTCCAATACGCTTAGGTCTACATTGGTTTCTTCTAACAATTGACAAACTGCATCCGCAACCTCTTTTGTATCGTTTTGATATACAAATAACTCTGAGATGATCATATATTCTCTCCTACATCTGTTTTTTTGTTTGATCCATTGCCTGTTTGTTGGTGAAGCGTCCGATATTGACCTGGCGTTACACCAACGATCGTTCTAAATTTCCTTGTATAATTAGATACATCATAATAGCCATTTTCCTGAATGATTTCCTTGATTGGCAGATCCGTTTCGAGTAAATCCTCTTTGATCTTGTTTAAACGAAGCATTTGGATATACTTGGAGAAAGTCATCCCCGTCTCCTTTTTGACAAATCGGCTAACATACGATACGGAAACATCGAATGTTTCAGCGATCGTTTCTAAGCACAATTGCGAAGAGGTAAAATTCTTTTGTGTATAGCTGATGATCGTTTCATTCATTTTTGTTTCATGTTCTTGCGGTTTCGCTTGAACTTTCTCACAAATCATGGCGATCAAGCTGTTCAAATTCGTCTCTAATTGGGTCAAATGGATGAAATCAACCATTTCTTCCGCTTTTTGCAAAATCTCTTGACCGACAAGCTGACCCCCGGTCTGCGCAATGGCATTCAATAAATAAAACCCATACATTTTTTGAACAGACGTTGAACAATTTTTGGCACTTATCTCTGAAATAAGCATATGGACTGTTTCCATTGCTACCTGCCGATTGCCTTGATTCAAGGCTTGAATCAGTTTGAGCTTTTTCCCTTCAGGATAGCTGATCGTACTATTGGTTTCTTCATACGTGATTTCTCGATAATAAACAATAGGTGTTTTACTAGCAGAATGATACGCCAATGCGGCTAACCCCTCTATATAGGAAACGTTCATGGAGGTCAAATCTTGCACAACATTGCCGATGCCGATCGGAGGCAAAACATCACATTTTTTTGAGATACGCGTGACCAACTCCTCCACAACAGCTTCCTGTGTGGTTTTTTGCGTGAACCCAATGACCAACGCAATCAACTCACTGCTCAAAATCTCTGTAGCATACGAAGAGTAGGTCGTTGTCACAACTTGTTCAATCGAATCAATCAAAAAAGATGCTTCTTGATTTCTTTCCTTTTCATTGATTGTTTTGGCATCCAATACCATTACGAAATAGTCTGTAGCTTGAAATTGAACATGAACAGCCTTTAGCAATAGCGCTAATTCATGACTTGAATAAAATCGATCGCTGATCAATTTGCGCAACACTTGCTCTCTTGCATGCGGTGTTTGTAATTGAATTTCCCGATGCAGCTCTTGGTGTTTTGTAAAAAAGTCCTCTAATGTTGTATGAACCTCTTCTATACTCAGCGCAGATTCTGCTATCTCGGCATTGTATTGCCTCACCAATCTTTCAATTCGTTCAATAGGTCTGTAACTTCGACGACCGATGAATACGACGACAATAATGCCAAGAATCAGCATGATGATAAAGGTGATGAAAAAACTATTTTGCACACGATTGACACTTTTTAGTGCACTCTCCATATTGGTGACCGATACCACTGAGATACCCAAATCAGTGTTTGGTAAGGATTGAATGAAATACTTTTGGTTTTCTTCTATAAATATTTGTTTCTCAAGGGCGGTTTCCAGCACATCGCTATTTTGAAAGCTTGCACTTACCGAATTTTTTGAGGTACTTGCGACGATTTGAAAATGATCGTTTACAACAAAATTTGTTGAGACGCCATCACTGGTCGTTAAATCCAGCATATTTTTTAAGCTGGATGCCTTGATTTCATAAATAACTGATCCATAGGCTGGCAAATCATCATTTTGCATAGGGACGACATAGAAAAAACGTGAAAAACGAATATTCGTTTCTTCTTCACTCACAGTTAATAAGGTTGGTGCATCTACATTCAGCTGATTGATCAATTGCTGTGTGTGATCCATGTCATTTTCCAGAACTTTGCCCAAAAATGTTTCGATGTTATAATTGCCTGCTGAAGAGTATAAGGTATCCTCGCGATCATTATAGTGAAGATAGATCTCTTCTACAAACTCACTTGTCATCTTATATGCTTGCAATCGCTCTTTGCCTTCCTTGGCATAATATGGATGGCTCATCGAGTTTAAGGACAGCAGATAATCCCCGCTTATTTTTTGGGTCAAATAATTTAATTGGATAAAATTATTTTCAAGTGAATATTTCAATTGTATGAGTTGATTTTTTGCCGATAATTCGACTTGCTGTTGGATACTCTTCACCGAAGCTACATACCAGATACTAGAGATGATCAAAAATGGTACTAAGAAGACGATCAAGTAAGAAAAAATTGCCTTTCCCACGCCACTAACTATCTTCTGCTCTTTTCTCTTAAATAGATATTCCATCCTTGTCCTCCTAATCTATAGGATTCCGCAAACTTTTTATGCGAAAGCATGTCAATACAGCTTAAATTTAACATCCCTTTTTTTAACGCTTTCACTGTTATTTATCATACAGTAAAACTGTTCAAAAAAACAAGAGCCTACCAGCTATATGCTTTGTTATTTATAAATTCACTTTGCACTAAAAAATTATAACAAGCACCTACTAAATTAGAATCATTGCCAAACAGGCAGCTTTCTACTTGCGGCACAACAACCGTACTCGGTATCGTATCAGCTAATCGTTGAATTTGTTTCTGCAATTCAGGGAGCAAGAAAGAACTGCTGCTGATGCCACCGCCAATCAAAATTTTTTCTGGATCTATCAGGTATTGCAATGTGTAACAGCCGACAGCCAACTTTTCAATAAAGTCTCGAACACTCGCTTGGGCCTGTCCATCACCGTTTTCAAAGAGGGCAGATACCTGGCGGCCATCTAACTGTTGCCCCTTCTGCTCACTGACTGCTTCAACCAATGCCCGGGTAGAGCCAACAATGCTCCAAATCTCCCATGGCTTTTTGTCTGTGGGGAATAACATATACCCGATCTCTCCGGCCAATAAATGTTTGCCATGAACAAGCTGGTTGTTGACCATGATGCCACCCCCAACAGATGTGCCCAAAACAATCGTAGCAAAATCACTGCAATCCCTTCCGTTGCCCAACCATTTTTCTGCGAGTAAGGCGCAATTGCCATCGTTCTCAGCATAGACGGGACACTTAAAGTGATCACGCAGATGTTTGACTAAGTGCTTGCCAAAACCTTCATATAGTTTAGATGACATGCCTATTTCTTGTGTTTTAGTATCAACTAACCCAGTACTACTGATCGCAATACCTACAAAATTCGGTTCATATGTTGTCTGAATATGGTTGTGTAATTGCGTTGTCAGTTTTGTATAATCTGAAGGCATCAAAAATGAAGAGCGCTTACAAATTGTTCCACGCTCATTTACTAATCCCAACTTGATTGCCGTGCCGCCAATATCGATTGTCAAAATATACATCCTACCATTCCTTCTATATAAAGTAACTTTAGTATAAGGAGTCATTTTGACATATGCCTATATGTAATTTCTTCACGACTATGTAAATCTCATCAAAACAGCCCTTTTTCTCTTATTTAACGACTGAAAATCGATATGATGAAACAAAATGCACCACTTTTTGTTAGAAATGATCCAGTCGATTGCGAGTCATGCTATTGCGATATTTTATGATGGATTCGCTTTTTTCTTCATTTTTGATAAAAAATGATAATGTACTTTACGCCATTACCGCGTGAAACAATGGTGACAAAGGCAAATCATTTGAATAACACTCGATTATTCGGCATACTTAGGACAGACTATAAGTCAAAATACTTGACTTAAATAAAAGTAGAAGGTGAAAACATGATTGAGTTTCAGCAGGTATCCAAAATATATAAAGGCGGCAAAGTCGCCGTTGAAGACGTGAACCTGTCTTTTGACAAAGGCGAGTTTATTTGTTTTATCGGTACGAGTGGTAGTGGGAAAACCACCTGTATGCGGATGATCAACCGGATGACTGATCCAACAAAGGGAAAGATCCTCATCAATGGGAAAAGCGTCACTGATATCAATCCCGTAGAGTTGCGTCGAAAAATCGGCTATGTCATCCAAAGTATTGGTTTGATGCCGCATATGACGATACGTGAGAATATCACATTGGTGCAAAAATTATTGAAAGTCAGCCAAGAAGAACGCAACAAAACGGCGGAGAAAATGATCGATCTTGTGGAATTGCCCCGCGAAATGCTTGACCGCTATCCAAATGAATTATCCGGCGGTCAACAACAACGGATCGGGGTCGTTCGTGCCTTGGCTGCTGACCAAGATGTTATTTTAATGGACGAACCTTTTGGGGCTTTGGACCCGATCACCCGTGACTCGCTGCAAGACTTAGTCAAAGACTTGCAAGAGCGATTGGGCAAAACTGTGGTTTTCGTGACCCATGATATGGATGAAGCGTTGAAGCTGGCAAGCAGAATTGTGATCATGAGTGAAGGAAAAGTCATTCAATTCGATACTCCTGCCAATATTTTACGAAACCCCGCAACACCGTTTGTTGAAGAATTGATTGGTGAAGACCGCTTGTTGCAAGCCAAACCAGATACCACACCAGTCAAAGATGTGATGTTGAATACACCAATTGCCATCACCCCAGAAAAATCATTACAAGAAGCCATTCGCTTGATGCGGGAAAAACGGGTCGATACATTATTGGTCACAGATGACAGCAATGTATTGAAAGGCTATATCGATGTAGAATCGATCGACCGCAACCGCGGCAAAGTCACAAGTGTAGGAGATATTTTGAATAAAGATGTCTTTTTCGTACGGGAAACAGCTTTGCTGCGTGATACTTTACAACGGATTTTGAAACGCGGCTTAAAATATGTACCCGTCGTCGATGCTGACAAGCATCTTGTTGGGATCTTGACCCGTGCTTCTTTGGTGGATATTGTTTATGATGTGATTTGGGGCGATGAGCCTTCCATCTCAGACGCCATCGAATCAGTGAAACCAGCTGAAACAGAGGGGGTCTAGTCCATGCAAAGCTTCATAGATCAATATGGCGGTCAAATCGTCAGTAAAAGTATCGAACATTTATATATCTCATTTGCCGCATTACTCCTTGGTATCATCGTCGCAGTGCCTATCGGTGTGATTTTGACTCGTTTTCCTAAAGCGGCAACCATCGTCATTGGCATTACTAGTGCGTTACAAACGGTCCCTTCGTTGGCTTTGTTGGCATTGATGATTCCAATTCTAGGTGTCGGGAAAGTCCCTGCGATCGCGGCCCTCTTCATTTATTCATTGTTGCCGATTTTGCGCAATACCTATATCGGGATGAAAAATGTCGACTGGAACTACCGAGATGTCGCTAAAGGTATGGGGATGACCAACTTTCAATCGATCATTAGTGTGGAGTTGCCGTTGGCGATCCCAACGATCATGGCAGGGATCCGCTTATCGGCTGTCTATGTATTGGCATGGGCAACGTTGGCGTCTTACATTGGCGCTGGCGGACTGGGTGACTTGATATTTAGCGGATTGAACAATTACCAGCCACCATTGATTTTTGCCGGTACGATCCCTGTAACGATTTTTGCCTTATTGGCTGACTGGTTACTTGGTTTATTGGAAAACAAACTCACACCGGTGGCTTTAAGGGGGGATGCCTAATGAAAATCAAAGCAAAATTAGCCCTGCTCTTTTCTATGGGTCTCGTTTTACTATCCGGTTGTTCTTTCCCAGGTTTGGCATCGACATCGACGGATGATACGATTGCCATCACAGGCGGCATTACTTCAGAAGCACAAATCCTTGGCGCGATCGTTGCTGGAATGGTGGAACATTATACAGATAAAAACACGACAGTGATCAATAACTTGGCCACTACGACGATCAACCACCAAGCGATGATGAATGGGGATGCCTCGATCTCTGCTGCTCGTTATACAGGTACGGACTTGACCACAACATTAGGATTAGAACCAGAATCAGACCCTGATGCGGCTTTTGAGAAGGTCCAATCAGAATTTACGAAACGCTTTGATCAAACTTGGTTTCCTTCTTACGGTTTTGATAATACCTATGTCTTCTTAGTACGCAAAGATACAGCTGAAGAATACGGCTTAGAAAAAGTCAGTGACTTAAAAGATGTTGCAGACCAATTGGTGGCCGGCGTTGATACCGCATGGATCACCCGTGTCGGTGATGGATATGACGGTTTCCAAGAAACCTATGGTTTTTCTTTCCAAAATATTTTACCGATGCAAATTGGTTTAGTGTACGATGCAGTAGATAACGGGAAAATGGATATTGTTCTAGGTTATTCGACAGATGGCCGGATCGGTAGTTATGATCTTGTGATGTTAGAAGATGATCTCCATTTCTTCCCACCTTATGATGCTGCACCGATCGTTGACAACAAATTATTGGAAGAAACCCCTGAAGTGGGTGATGCATTGAATCGATTAGCTGGTACGATCGATACAGAAAAAATGCAAGAATTGAACTACCAAGTCGACAATGATTTATTGGAACCTACCGTTGTTGCGGAACGTTTCTTAAAAGAAAATCATTATTTTGAAGGAGAGTGATCCTATGGCTGACATGAATTTACTGCAACAATTTCTGTTTTACTTCCAAGAAAATGGCGGCTATGTTTTCACGCAATTTCTCCGCCATTTCTTGATTTCGATTTACGGTGTCCTTTTTGCATCGATTGCGGGCATCCCGATCGGTATTTTGATTTCGAAAAAAATACGTTTGGCAGACTGGGTGATTCGTTTCGCGAATATCATCCAAACCATTCCTTCCTTGGCGATGATTTCCATTTTGATGATCGGCATGGGGCTTGGTGTCAATGTCGTGATTTTGACGATTTTCCTTTATTCTTTATTGCCAATCATCAAAAACACTTATACTGGTATGCGCCAAGTTGACCGCAATACATTGGATGTCGGTAAGGGAATGGGCATGACCAGTTGGCAACGTCTCTACATGATTGAATTGCCATTGTCTGTATCGGTGATCATGGCTGGGGTCAGGAATGCCTTAGTCGTGGCAATCGGTATTACTGCCATAGGCGCATTTGTGGGTGCTGGTGGTCTAGGTGATATCATTATTCGGGGAACGAACGCTACAGATGGCGCCTCGATTATCTTAGCAGGTGCATTGCCTACTGCATTGATGGCCATCATTACTGACTTAGGATTGAGTTTCATTGAACGTCGATTAGATCCTGCAAGTCGGACATCGAAATAAAAATCAACCGAATCATCCGGTTCTAAAAAATAGAAAAACACGTCTCAGATAAAACTGAATGCATGGCACCTGCTCCCGTGCAGGACATGATTCATTTATCTGAGGCGTGTTTTTTTCATACAGTGACACAGCAGAACAATTGATTCCTGTAAGAAGATCAAAATCAGTTCCTTATGCAGCAATTGAAAAGAATCCCCCTGTGGCAGACTATCCCGAATTGATATTGATGCTGAATACCGCTTATTCAAGATGGTGAAAAAAGCCTTGAAACGGCTATCTATGCATTTGATCAAGCAATGCTGCATTTTTTGTCAGAAAATCAGTCTTATTTTCAATCAGCAATAGCGCTAAACATACGCCAAAAGCCTGCACGATCCAGAATAGATCGTCCAGGCTTTTGGCACTATGCTTTATTCTCTTTCCATCCCATAAACTTGCGCTTCATAAATCCTCGCTGCAGAGTCTGCACCTTGTGTCGGCTTATCGATGCTAAGCTTCACATAACGGACCTCTTTTGCCGCAAAAGTATTGTTTGTTTCCGCGCTTTCGTTTGTTAATGTACGGGAAACTGCTTCAAACGTTTTGCCGTCCTCACTCACCAAAATCGTATACGCCCGGCTGTTCATATCGGGACTTTCGCCGCCTGCTTCGGCATGGGCAATATGGACCTCGCTGACTATCTGGACACTGCCCAAATCAATCGTCAATTCATGTGGCCCGTTGCCAGTGGCACACCACTTGGTGCTGGTATCACCGTCCACTGCAAACTCAGGCGCTTCTGCATCATTGACAAACGAACTTGCGCTAACCGCTGCCCCTTCTGATAACAGCGTTAATTCTTTAGGGGCGTCCTCACGAATCGTGATCAAATCGGTCATTTCGAGCGGTGTTTCTCCTGATGCATTTTTGGCTGTTAACGTGACAGTATAAGTGCCAGCTTGATCAAACGTCACTTGTGGATTGTCATCGGTACTTGACTCAATATTTCCTCCTTCAAATGACCAACTCACCTCTTCGGTATTGCTAGATGATGTGTTGGTGAAAGTGATCGTTTCCCCAGGAGCTGCCAATGTTTTGGAGGCTGTGAAGGATGCTTTTGGTACTTGATTGTCTGGCCAAGTAATCTCGACTGTATCAGACAACGCACCTCTTTTGCCATATTGATCGACTGGTAAAACAGCAAATACTGTTGTATCCGTATCTTGTCGGTCCAAGGCATTCAAATAGAAATTCTCTGAAGGGGTCGCGCCTAAGAATGAACGGCTACCATCTTCATTGATTTGATACAACTCATAAAAGCTGGCTTCATCTGTAGTTGCTTCCCACGTAAAGCGAACGCCTGCATAATTGCCTTCTTCTTCATCAAATAAAACATCTTCTACTTGCAAGTTGTCGACACCCATTTGGCTTTCTTGATGATCTCCGATGGTCAATTGCCCCAGATTCATTTCATATACATCATTCGTTGCATCGCTGCGAATGGCTAATCCAATATCTGTCACCGTTTTATCTGCAAATTCTTTCACATCATAACTAATAGTCGTCCAATCTGTTCCGACCTCTTGATCGCCTGTAACGATTTCTTGACTGCCATCTTTAAATGTGAGTACCACTGACAATGCGGTTTTATCTGTTGCTTTGGCCGTGGTGGTGATTTTGGTTGCTGCATCAAGATTGATTTGGGCATGATATAGGGCCATTTGACTCGTTGCCCCTTCCGTCATTTGTCCTCTAAGCTTCAAGGCATTTCCGCCATTATATGCATCAGCATAATTGACAGATACCGTTAGCTGGTTGCCTTCTTCATGGTCAAATACCCAACGATATGTCGGCAGGATATCTTGTAAACTGCGGTTATTCCAATTGCGGCTGGACACTTTTTCACCTTCGATAAAATAATTATAGCCATTGCCTAGATTGAAATTTGTGACAAAAGGCGAAGAGGTGATTGCCGTTTGTTCCAGCGCATAGGTTGAAATGCCTGGCCATTCTGTATCTTCCGGTAATTGACTTTCACGTGGATCACCTGAAGTATTGACCCAAAAGGCATTTTCTTTGGCTTGGAAATCATCCGGCGTACTGGATGATGTATAGGTCCAACTAGGTACATATAAGCCCAATGAAGTATAGGGAATACCCTGATCATCTGTGAAGAGATCCCAGCGAACGGGTGTTGAATAGCCATTTTCTTGGACATCGATCCCTGCCAATAAGTTATAGGGATCAAAGCCGATTTCTTTGGCTTTTTCATTCGATGCCTTCAATAATTCTTGATCCGCCAGACGATCACTTGTCCACCAAAAATTAAGGAACATGCTATCTGATAAAGGTTCCATGTCAGCATTGACTAAGTAGTCTTTATTCTCATCTGTCAACGCATTTTGCCAATCCATCTTCCCATCTGTTGTCATCGAATCGTACCACATGATATCTAAACTGTCTTTGGCTTGTTCTTTGAATTGCGCAATCAATTCTTGCATCGCTTTGGCATGGGCTTCATTCAAACCGTCTTCAGCTGATGTGTCTTGTGTACTGCCATCAGAAGCTTCATCAAAACTCGTCACAACTGTATCTGTTTCTTGGTTAAAGAACCATCCATCGAACCCATAGGTCTCAGCAACTTCGATCAATTTGTCCACGATAGGGAATTTGCCTTGATCATCTTTTTCTAAGAATGTGTCTAACCACTCCAGCTTACCACCATGGGCCGTCTGCGGGAAAAAGACCGTACCTAGTACAGGCACCCCGTTCTTGTGGGCCGCATCTGTCACATCTGGACTTGGTGGCACGATGATCCCTTCCCCTGAAGAACCACCCCAATAAACCAATTGATCGATATATTGCCAATACGAAAAGACATTGGCATCGAAGGTGTTGATGCCTCGCGGCGCGTTGCCGCTGGTACTGCTGTTCATGATCGACAATGCAACGACTTTGGTTTCTGCATGCTGCGTGTCATTCATTTGCGGCAAACTATCCTTGTCCACCCTTTCAGCTAATGGGACAACACTGGTATTGTATTTTGCGTCAGGATCATCTGCGAATGACCATGCCAATAAATCTTCAGGAAACCAGTATGAAGACTCTGGTTGATTATCCATTGCCTTTTCGATCGTACTTTTTGCTGTTTCCTTATACTTCGTTTCTGCTGTTTCTGCTTCACTTTGATTGCAGCCCGCAAGTTGTGCGGAAGCGGCCAGCAGAAGTATCGCTGCCCCTACCTTTTTTACACTACTTTTCACGCTTCTTCCTCCTTATATTCTATTCACTCACTCGTTATTAAAACTAGTGAGGTAATACCAACTTGATATGTTCTGGGGAGTGCTCTTACATCCAAGATAACGCTTCCACCAAAGAATATATAGGAACAAATTAAAGATATACTGCAACAAATTTAAGTCTTTTATGCATTCATTTCTTTAAACCATGTTTTTTTATATAAAAAAGAAACAAGCAGCTGCCTGATTATGCTGCTTGTTTCTTCGCTATCTTCTGACTATATCTTCTGATTGAAACTTGTAGATAAAGGGATCCATACACGCATTTCCCCCTCACCCCGATTCCCCCATAAGTGATAAGGGATCATGCGCCAGTTTTTTGATGAATATTCTTCCTTCATGGGCAGATAGAGGGCTTCTTGTGTCCATCTTTGGCTTTGGTATCCATCAAAACTTATTTCTAAGGTCGTTGACCATAACTTCTGATTTTCTGTTACTCTAAAATTCACTTGATCAATAGGCAATCGACATTGAGAAATCCCCTTGCCATTGTCTGCTTCTTCTAGACAATAGATGAACGGGCCACGTTGAATCGCCACTTGATTGATATCTTGATTGACTAGTGGATTGGCCCTAAGAATCTGAACAGGCTGTTGAAATGTGATTTTGGCTTGAATCTTTGTCGTTGCTTCAAATATAATTGTCTCTCTCGTTTCCTGCCATACCTGTTCACTCTCTATTTGCACTGATTCTAGCCATTTTGGCTTATAGAGAACAATTTTTTGTGCAATTCCACTGTAACTGATCGTCACTTGATCATCAAAGGGAAAGTTTCCAAATTGTTGAATGGTAAATTGTTCAGCACACGTTAACCGACTCGCAGCAAAAAGATTGATAAATAGCGTATCCCCTTCCCGGGTATAGACAAAACGCTGCAATGAACTGATCATTCGCGCAAAGTTTGGCGGGCAACAGGCACATCCTAACCAATCTGGACGTTGCGTCTTCACATGCCCCTTGTCAGGATTATGATGACAGCTATCCGGCATGACTTCCAATGGATTGACATAGAAGAACTGTTTGCCATCGATCGATGCACCTGACAGCACGCTGTTGTACAATGCTCGCGTGAGCACGTCTAAATATTGATGATCTTGCGTCAATTTAAACATTTCGAATGAAAACTGGACTAACGCTATCGAAGCACACGTTTCACAATACATCGTGTCATTAGGCAAATCGTAGGCACCGATAAAGGCTTCTCCATGAACTGTTCCACCGACACCGCCTGTTACGTACATTTTTTTATGCGCTATATCTTTCCAAATCGCTACACACGCTTCTGTTAATGCTTGATCTTTGGTGTGTTGAGCCACTTTTGCCATTCCACTTGCCATATAGAGCATCCGGACGGCATGGCCTTTGGCTTCTCGTTGATGTTTCGGCTGATCATAGGCTTGTAGATACATTAAATCGACAGTTGGCTGTTCAGTGGATAAGCCTTGCGTAATATTTTCAGCAATTTCTTGCGCATAAAAATGCGGATCCTCACCTCTAACCTCTAAAAAAAAGGCCGCCAAATCCAAATAGATTTCTTTATCAGTATGTTCAAACAAGCGCACAAGCGCCAACTCTATTTCTTGATGTCCATCTGCACCTTGGATTTGACCGGCTTCTCGTCCAAAATGCTGCATAATATTTTGGACATTTTTTTCAGCAATTTCAAGCAATTGTTTCTTCCCTGTCGCCAAATCATAGGCAATAGCCGCTTCTACCAAATGCCCCGCACAATATAATTCGTGGCTAAAATACAGTTGTCGGTATTTAAGTTCTGGCCTTGTCAATTGAAAGAATGTGTTTAGATACCCATCCTCTTCTTGTGCTGCGGCTAGTAGCTCAACTACTTCATCTACAACGATGATCAATGCCTCATCTTTTTGATTGATCAAACTATAGGCAGCTGATTCGATCCATTTGTAGACATCACTATCTTGAAAAAACCAGCCAAAGTGTTCCCCATCGTTTTGTTTGGCTGCAATACGAAAATTTTCTAAAGCATGGCTCTTGCCTGCAGGTAAAGAAGCATCTTCTCTTTCTGCCTGTACATCCACATCAAGTGCATCATTTAGCACTTGATACTGATAGGGAATCGTTTCTTCTTTCACAAGTTTCTGATAATTTTGCCAAAATGTGTCATTCAAAGTCACTGCATGTAAGTCAAATTCTTTCATGATTTCACCTTTCTTTATCCTTTCATTATCTGCGCAAAAATATAGTAACCGTCCGTTCTGAGACAGATTATCTACTCATGAGAAGAATCGATCTTTATGCCGATAAATGGATATCCTTGTTGATTGATACCTGATAAGCATAGTTTTTTCTTGCCATCAACCTGTTCAAAGTAGGCCACAAATACTTGTCCATTCCAGAGGTAACTTTTCCCGCTTTTGTTGAGATTGTCCATCGTTACCTGTTGCGAAAACGATACTTCGGATGTTGCATCGAACTGGATTATTTCCCATTCACCCAACAACGCTTCTTCCGTTGGTTCTTCCTCATAGGCCTTTTGATACGTGACTGCAGATGCGACTGGCCAACCTGTATTCAGCCAATACAATTTGCGGACATTCAAATAAAAATCATCGCTGAATGGTTGCCTGCGGGCATGATGTACGAGATAACAGTCTTGGTCTGAAGCTTGAAATATCGAATTATGTCCAGGGGCATAAACCGTGGGTGAGTGAGAAAATTGATAACTTCCCAGCAGCTTTGTGCCTATTTCAGCCGGATCGATCTCTTGATCGGTCATAGCATTTCCCCGCCAATCCAAATAAGGGCCAGTGATATCCTTTGACCGAGCGACACGTATATGATACGAATCATGTAAAGAATCAAAAGATACAAACAGATAATACATATCCCTTTGCATATCATAATGGATAAATGCCCCTTCAATCGCAGTATCTACAGAAGCTGGACGATAAGCAATACGCTGACCATAGCCCGCAGCAGCTAATTTCCCCGTTTCCTTATCGATAGGTGCGAGATAAATCCCGCCAAAAAAAGAGCCATACACTAACCATTGATCTCCTTCACGATCAGTCACGATGTTCGCATCGATGGCATTATGATCAGCCAACAATGGCGATGTCTTGACGATCTCTCCTTGGTCGATCCAAGGGCCTAAGGGATGCGGCGCTGTTGCTAATCCAATAAAGGATGTGGTACTGCCAAATGTAGATGCAGAATAGTACATACGAAATGTCTGCTGGTATTGGATGACTTCCGGCGCCCACAAACCTTGTGCTTGGCTCCAATCAACCGCCTGTGCAGGCATTTCAGATAAGGCCGTTTTTTCAAATTGCCAATGTATCAAATCCTTTGAACTACGAATAGGGATACCTGTAGTAATGGGTTGCTGTGTATCTGTTGAAAATAAATAATAAATTCCTTCATGTTCAATGATCGTTGGATCATGAACGCCGTTGATATCATTCATCTCTTTTTCTCCTTTTTCACGAATACTGAGCGAATAGCACTATTTGCCCTTAAAAATAAAATAGGACCATGGCTATGGATCAATAATAGAGAATATATGGATAGATTCTCATCATTTAGATCCTACTGACCACAGTCCTATTTTTATTCGAGCCACTTTCCCACAGGACAGTTTTTATGGGCCAAATTAGCCCTAAATTTGTAGAAGCAGCCACACTTACTGCAAGTATGATTGATTCGTAATGGACAAGCTTCACAGATAGCGATTCTGTTAGCCGCTACTTCAGGCATCGACAAGTCGATTTCCATCTCCAATTGCTCGGCAATCAACTGATCAATATGCGCACTTGCTGTCGCTGCCTCATCTTTGATGTCGCATCCCTTACAAGTCATCTCATATAGACAAAGAAATGGTTAGGACACTCATTGGCGGTACTGTCACTGACAACTGATTCTCTGAAACTTGGTAATCATGAAAAGCTTGGATTGCCACAGTATCAGGATGATCAAAGTCATTATGGGCGTGCATCGTATCTCCTGTGAGATAACGTGCTTCTTTAACTGCTTTGATAGTCGATTCTAGTGAGAAGGACAATGATTCCGTTGCTTTAATATCAAAATTACAGATGGATAAATTGAGCGTGTCTTCTTTTTTAGAAATCGTATAAGTGATGTGTCCGCCTTGATCGCCATGGCTGTCGATTTTTTCTGCATCTTGATGGACTTTATATAAATCAAACACATGATAACTTGGTGTTTTCACCATCTGCTCACCGTCTGTGAGGATCATTGCCTGTAATACATTCACGGTTTGCGCGATATTGGCCATATGGACACGTTCCGCATGCTTGTGGAAAATATTCAGTGTAATAGCTGCAACCATCGCATCACGAATCGTATTTTGCTGATATAAGAAACCAGGATTGGTGCCAGGTTCTGCACTAAACCAAGTACCCCATTCATCCACAATGATCCCAACACGTTTTTCAGGGTCATATTGATCCATAATGGCACTATGACGTGTGATCAACTCATCCATATACGCAGCTTTCTCACAAGTAACAAACCATTCTGCCTCATCGAAGTCTAGCGCACTGCCTTTTTTCTCCCAGCCTTGAGGATGCACGTAATAATGCAAGCTTAGTCCATCCATTAGCCAATGGGCATTTTTCATCAATGTTTCAGTCCAATTGTAGTCATCTACATTGGCGCCGCCCGCGACTTTATATATTTTTTGATCGCCATATTGACGGACATAGGTTTGATAACGACGATACAAATCAGCATAATACTCTGGACGCATATTTCCGCCACAGCCCCAGTTTTCGTTGCCGACACCAAAGAATTTCATTCGCCAAGAGGATTCGTGCCCATTTTCTCTTCTGAGATCGGCCATTGGTGAGATCCCATCCATCGTGATGTACTCGACCCATTCCGACATTTCTTGGACAGTTCCGCTGCCGACATTGCCATTCACGTATGCTTCACACTCAAGCTGTTTCACCAATTCGAAAAATTCATGGGTACCGAAATGATTGTTTTCTGTCACGCCGCCCCAATGGGTATTCACCATGGACTTACGGGTTTCTTTTGGTCCAATCCCGTCTTTCCAATGGTATTCATCAGCAAAACAGCCACCCGGCCAACGCAGCACAGAGATTTGAATATTTTTTAAGGCTTCAACGACATCTATTCGCATGCCATTTTTATTTGGTATGGGTGAATCTTCTCCAACATACAGCCCTTCATAAATACATCTGCCTAGATGCTCAGCGAAGTGTCCGTAAATATATTTACTGATAGTTGTACCTGATTTTGTGTTTAAGATTTTGATTGTCAATCAGTTCACCTTCGTTTCTACTTTAGTATTTGCTACAGGTTCACCAAAAATTGGAAAGCCTTGTTCATCCCATGTAAAGGTTTGGGCAATGGCATGTCGATTGGGATTTGCTAGCGGATCACCCACTTGGTTTTTTTCTGGTCGTGAATGGTAAACCAAAATATCTTCTCCTGTTGATCCTTTGGTAAATGAATTATGACCGGGTCCAAATTGTGCATGTCTCACAGATGTTTGAAATACTGGTTTTTCACTTTTATGCCATGAAAATCCATTCAACAGATCACTCGATTCATCTGCCCAAAGCAGACCCATGGCATAATTTTCATCAGTTGCACTCCCTGAATAAGTAATAAATACTTTTCCATTACGAATAATTACTGCAGGACCCTCATTCACTTTAAAGCCTTTTTTTTCCCATTCGTACTCTGGAATCGAAAGAAGCACTTGCTTTCCTTGTAATGTCCATGGATTTTCCATTTTGGACAGATATAGATTTGAATTACCAGGAATACGAGGATCTTGTTGCGCCCATACATAATATAATGATTTTCGATGTTCAAAAACTGTACCATCTAAGCTGAAACTTTCAAATTGGGTTAAAATTTGACCTTTCTCGACCCATTCTCCTTCAAAGGGATTTTCATTTGAATTTTCAATAACAAACATCCGATGATGATGCTCTTCGTCTCTAATCAGCTCGTCATCACTTGCTGCAAAGTAGATGTACCATTTTCCTTGAATAAAATGGATCTCAGGCGCCCAAATCAACTGGCTCATTGGGCCTGTTTTGTGAGCATACCAAATGTTTTTTCTGTCACCTAACGCCAATCCGTTAAGACTTTTTGCCTTGCGAATCTCAATTGATTGGTATCCAGGAACAGATCCTGTAAAATAATAGTATCCATCTGTATGCAGATAGACCCATGGATCCGCACGTTCATATACAATTGGATTCTGTATTGTTTCTGCATTTGATTTCATGTCTCATCCCTCATTCTTCACAATAAATAATGGAACGCCTGCATCGGATGTTCCTGTAAATGTCATCACTTGTTTTTTTTGATTCTCATCCCAACAGGAAATAAATTTTCCTTTATACGTTATACCATCAATCATAATGACTGAATCTTTATTGCTGTTTTCTGACGATAATTCCCAGCTTCCCTTCACGTCCCCTGTTATTTCGCCAGATTTTTCTACATTGATGTCTTGTGGTTCCTTCATCTCATCAGAAATAAACTTATCAAACGAAATGAGGGTGTATGAGCCCGTTACTTGTCCAGCTGTATAGTTTGCAATCACTTCGCCACTGTATCGCATTGGTGCTACGATTGGCCACCCGTCTTGCGTAAAAAACATTTGATGAACGCGGACAGAATGATAGTCTCCGCCATTAGGGAACCTTGTATGGAAAATCAAATAGTATTGATTCGTTGACGCATCATAATAAGTGGAGTTATGCCCTGGTGACACATAACCCTGTCCCTCATACTCTTCATTGCTTGTGTAAAGGAAATTACCAATGAGCTTTACGCCCGAATTTTGGATGCTTCCATCATCAAATAAAGACCCATACTTTCCTTTCACTTGATCCATAAGCGTTCCTTCACTATCTTCATAGGGACCATTCGGTTGTTTGGATCTAGCTACACGAATATTATATCCACCGTCCGCATCAAGCCCACCATAGGATGTAAAAAGATAATAAAATCCAGTTTCTTGATTGTACTGAATATAAGGTGCCTCGATTCGACTGTGATTGCCGCCTAAAAGATGTGTTCCGTATGAATTACGATCTTTCGGCAATCCAGTTTGATCATCCATCTCTAAAATGAAGATCCCTCCAGAATAAGAACCATAAACCATCCATAGAACTCCTTCTTCATCGTAAAAAACATGTGGATCGATCGCGTTCGGATGAATCGTGGCATTATATGCTTCTCCAAATTGCGGAGACGATCCTGAATATAAGAAAGATTCTATTTTTTTATATGGACCATCAACTGTATCTGAAACAGCAACACCGATGACCGATAATGGCGATGTACCTTGACATAAACAATAGTATAGATAGTATTTGCCATTTTTAAATTGTTGAATATCACTCGCCCATAACGTATCGGTTTTAGCATAACTAAAATCATCGGCTAATTCCTCTCGAATATTTGTGAATAACTTATCCTCCGAGACCGAATTTGATAGTTGTTGCCAATTCATTAAATCTTTTGTCTTGGCAAACTGCATATGAGAGCCAATAATATAAAAAGTATCTTCGCTTTTGATTATTGAAGGATCATGGACACTTACATCAGAGTATTCTGGCGCTGAAAGTACTTGTTCCACATCAGCGGACTGCGCACATCCTGATACAGCAAACAAAAATGGTACACACATAAAAATCAGCTTTTTTCTCATACCTTCAGTAAACCTTTCTTATCATATCCAGCTAATATACATTTGCTGGCACTATACAGAAAAAACGATATTGCCACAAAGAACACCCAATGATAGGCTAGGCTTAAAATAGAGAATGATAGAATCATCAAAAGACTAACAATTGACTCTTTAGGTAATAGTAATGGACTCGCTAAAGCAAAGAGAGCCTTTTTGCGCCATCCTTCTTTACTCGCTCCCACTGCCAATATCAGATTCAACATCACTAGAATCACATAACTCATGAGCAACAGGATTGGCCATTGAAATAGCGCACGCATAAGGTCACTTTGTTGAATCATCAGTAATTCTACGTAGAGTATCGCTAGGATTATCGGGCATACTAAAATCCTCCATTTAAACACTCGAATCGTCGATAGATAATTGAGCCAAAACTGTTTAAAAATATCACTGTATGAATAGTAACCAATGAATAGATCTTTTTTATTCAAGATTTTCATAACTGCTAATGTACTAGGTAAAAATCCTACTACAAAAAAGCCTACTATATTACCAATCAGCCACAAAAGATTGAGTTCGATCAATAGCACACATGCATTGAGCCAATTCATTGCTTTGATAAACATGTTCTCACCCTTTCATACCAGAAAGTGCCACAGATTCGATAATTTGCTTTTGGAAAATAATAAAGACGATCAACACTGGAAGCAATGATACAACCGATGCTGCCATAATCAATGGATAATCTGTTTGAATAGCATATGCAGCATTCAGATTGGCAATAACAACTTGCAATGTTTGTTTTTCTGGACTGTTCAAGTAAATCAACGGTGCTAAATAATCATTCCACGCACCCATAAACCATAAGATAAATTGCGCCGCAACCGCTGGTCGAATCAATGGAAAAATCAAGCGGAAAAATGTTTGTAAATATCCAGCACCATCTATTTTTGCTGCTTCCACGATCGAATCCGGAATATTTGACAAGTATTGTCTTAAAAAGAAAATCATCGTGATATTTCCAAACATCCCAGGAATGATTAGGGGTAAAAGTGTATCGACCCATCCAACTTTTGAAAACAACATAAATTGCGGAATCATCACTGCTGGGTAAGGAATCATTAAAGCAGCTAAAAGGACTAGAAACAACAAGTCTTTATGAGGCATTCTCAATTTTGCAAATGAAAATGCAGCTAGACTGGAAGTCAATGTTCCCACCACTGTGACTGATAGAGAAACAATAATTGTATTTTTGATACCTGAAAACAACGTATCTAATTCTGACAATCTCTTGTATGCGTCAAACTGGATTGGATCTGGAATCCATTGTGGCGGCAATTGGAATACCCCCGACTTATCCTTCAATGATGTTGATATCATCCAAAGAAGCGGACCGACCATTACAATTGCTCCAAGGGATAGAATCAAAATAATGAGAATATTGCTTACTTTACTTTTTTTCATCTTGTTCCCTCCTAATCCAGTTTATAACTTGAACGATTGTTCATGTAGAATTGAAATGCTGTAATAGCAAATACCAATATCGCTAAGATAAGTGCCATACTACTTGCATAACCCATTTGCCAATTTTTAAAGGCTTTTTGCCAAATATACCAAACGACCGTTGCACTGCTGTATTGCGGGCCCCCGGTAGGTGTCATAATATTTATTTCTGTGAATATTTGTGATCCACCAATGATATTCGTTACTACTAAAAAGAAGGTAACTGGTCGAACCATTGGCCAAGTAATGTTTTTGAATTTTTGGAATGAAGATGCACCATCTAATTCAGCTGCTTCATAGAATGTTTTAGGTACACTTTGAATGGCAGCTAAATAAAGAAGCATCGAATAACCCAGACCTTTCCAAACGGTCATAATAATGATCGCTGGTTTCACAGTGGATGGATTTTGCAGCCAGTTGGGTCCATCAATACCAAAAATATCTAACACCTGATTCACCAAGCCAAAATCACCATTATATGCCCACTGCCATAAAATTGAGATGGCAGCCAAAGAGGAAATAACTGGAATGTAATAAATCGTTCTAAAAACAGTTGTTCCTTTAATACCTCTGCTTAAAGCGGATGCAAGCATGAAAGACAACATTAAGCCAATTGGGATACCCAACATTAAAAAGACTGTATTAAACATAGTTTTATAAAAGTATTCATCTTGAAAGAGTTTTCGAAAGTTTTCAAAACCGATAAAATTCATTTGTCCTAGTCCATTCCAATCTGTAAATGCAGCGTAAGCTGAATACACTAAAGGAACGAGCGAAAACAAAATAAAGCCAACTACAGGAAATAAAACAAATAAGAATGCAACTTTGTGTTCCTTTGCATAAAGACTATTTTTTTTCTTTCTATTTTTTATTCCGACTTGATTCATTAAGAGTCCCCTCCATAAAAATCTTTGGGGTCACAGCTAATGTGACCCCACCTGATTCTATTTTGCTGTTTCTTGCTGTTGAATCGCTGCATCCAATTTGTCTTGCATTTTTGGTTGTACTTCTTTCACATAATCTGCAGCTGTTTGATCCCCATCTAAAACAGGTTGAATATTGATAAAGAATTCATCGTACCATTCAGAGTTATAGGTTGTTGCAGCAGGCATTGCCCGTCCATAATCTTGAACAATATCTAAAAATTCTTGTTTATTATTTGGAACACTTTCTGTATCAGATGCCCATTCTTCAGCCATATCAATCAAGTTCGGAATTTGAATCTGTGCATCAACTAGTTGTTGTTGACCTTCTTCCGAAGCACTTAAATACTCCACAAGCTTCACCGCTTCATCCGGATATTCAGTTTTACTTGCTACACCAATTCCTAAAGAACCTACATAAGTTGCTGATTCACCAGTTGAACCTGCTGGCCATGGAATCAAATCATATTCGAAATCTAAACCAGCATACGTACTCATGTCCCAAGGACCTACTGGGAAGAAGGCAATTTCACCATTCATCCAGCGTTGGTACGTGTCTAATGTTTGGGCATCTGAGATAGAAGGTGTTAATTCATGAACATTTTGCAAATCAGCAAACCATTGTAATGCTTCCGCAAATTCTGGCGTGTCGACTGTGACCGTATCTTTATCCTCGTTGATCCAATCAGCTCCATTGCTCCATGCGAAGGCTTGTAAACTCCAGTTCACATTAAACCCAGTTGCCCATTGATCTACTTTTCCGTCACCATCAGAATCTTTGGTTAATTGTTTAGAAACATCAACAAACTCATCCCATGTATAAGGTGTATCAATATCAGGCAGTTCGATTCCAGCTTCTTCAAACATGTCTTTGTTATATCCCAGAGCAAATGGTCCTACATCTTTCGGCAGACCGTACAAAGCACCGGCTCCTACCTTTTCTCCATCATAACGATAACTATTTACGCCATATTCCCAGATATTCGAAAGATCAAAGTCTGAACCTTCAATTTGATCGGTAATATCCAAAAGAACACCATTATCTACATAAGCCATTAAATTTCCTTGCTCGATATAAAAGACATCTGGCATATTCCCGCCAGATATAGCCGCTTGCAATTTAGTCGCATACTGATCGGCATCTGTCGCAATAATTTTAACGCTTACATCATTGTCTTCTTCAAATTGTTTGATAGCTGTTTCATACGCTTTCTTTTCATCCTCACCACCACGAAACATAAAGGTGATTTCTTTACTTCCACTATCAGTATTTGAACTACTGCTATCCCCACTGTTGCCACAAGCACCTAACAATAAACTACTTAACCCTAAAACTGCTCCCGAAAAAAATACTTTTTTGATATCCATCTTTTCCATCCTCTCAAGTTTTATTGATGATCTGTAGCTTCAATGAATATAATCTTTCCCTCTATCAACTTTTATCATTTTCCTTATATAGATAAAATCAAAAAATAATTCCAAAAAAGAAAAGTAATGAAAGTTCAAATACGTCATTCTATATCCATTGATATAAACAAAATGAAACAAATGGTGTTTGCAAACACTTTCAACTTACAAGTAAATAATAACTTTAAATGTAATCGCTGTCAACAATATTTTGATTAATTTATTTAAAATAATATTCACATTAATTAATATAAACATTAACATACCACAAATAAAACAATGGTATTTACACATATTAGCAAATATGTTAACATTCAGATAAATATAGAGGACTGTAGGAGGTGTTTTGATGCAATTAGAAATCAATCAAGAGGCATTACCGGTGTATGAAGCCCTTGCAAGCAATGTCCGCATAAAAATTATTCAATTATTAGCAAAGAATAAAATGAATGTGAAAGAGATTGCGCAGGAGTTGGGTTTGAGTAGTGCGATTATTACCATGCACATCAAAAAACTAGAAGAAGCAAAGATTATTAAGACAGAACGAGTTGGGCAGCGAAAGATATCAAGCTTGCGCGTTGATCATATTGATATCAACTTCCCTGAAAAAATATTCAATGCATTTGATACTAGAGAGACGTCTATTCCTATCGGACATTATACCAATTATGCTGTAGAACCCACGTGCGGCTTGGCTACTTTATCAGGTTTTGTAGGACCGGTCGATGAACCAAAATATTTCATGGATCCCAATAGGATGGATGCAAGGATTTTGTGGTTTACAAAAGGTTTCGTTGAATATCAATCACCTAACTTTTTGGCCAATGAAGAGAAATTAGAAATGATGGAGATATCCATGGAAATTTCTTCCGAGTTTCCTTTTTCTAATAATAATTGGCCCTCAGACATTACATTTACTTTGAATGGTGTAGAATTAGGTACCTGGACGAGTCCGGGAGATTTTGCCGATATTCGCGGTAAGTATACACCTGATTGGTATCCAGATAATTTGAATCAATATGGACTGCTCAAAACCATTCGGGTCATGGATCACGGCACCTATATGGAAGGTGAACCCCTTTCTAGCATTACCATCAAAGATATTCCAGCTTACGAAGATACATGGCATCTGAAATTAGAAGTCAAAGAAACAGCCGAGCATATTGGTGGATGTACCCTTTTTGGTAAGGGATTCGGAAATTACGACCAAGACATCAAAATAAAAATGTTCTATAGTTGATCAATCAAAAAAAACATGAGTCATCAGCGCATAATTGCTGAGAAACTCATGGTTTTTTGATTTTATTTCGTATTGTGTATTATTTCTTCAAATGATAACTATAGGTGCTCACAATAATGTTTTCACGCCATGACAATCGGAAACGTAATCGCAGACTAGTTTGGTTGTGTAAAATATTTTGCCAGCGGTGTTTTGGCACAAACTGCGGAATGATGACCGTTGTTGTGTAATTGTGCTTGGCCGCATTTCGGCTGACTAAGTCTACGTAGCGAATGATTGGATTTTCAATCGAACGATACGATGAATGGACGATTGAAAAACGCACGTCTGGAAAATTCTGTTTGAATTCTTGCTGGATCTCTTTTTCTTTCTTGACATCTTCGTCTAAAGAAACGTGCATGGCGACAACGTAATCGCCAATCGATTGGGCATAATTCAACGCACCAACATTCACACGGGTCACATTCCCCACTAATACAATAACTGTATTGCCTTCATAGGCATGTAATTTGCCTTGTTTTTCCAAACGCAATTGTTCTGCGACGTTTTTGTAGTGGTCGTGGATCTTATAAAAGATAAACAGCAAAATCGGCATAATGATAAAGAATGGCCAAATATCACTCAATCGATAGACGAACAATATCCCGATGATCGCATACGAAATCAACGCACCAATGATGTTCGCCAATGATTTGAAGAACCAGCCTTTGCCTTCTTTTTTCCACTTCACGACCATGCCGGTTTGTGACAATGCAAAAGGAATGAAAACACCGATCGAATAAAGTGGAATCAAGCGTTCTGTTGATCCTTGGAAAATGAACAGCAAGACGATAGAACCTGCTGCCAAGGTCATGATCCCATTTGAGTAGCCTAAGCGATCCCCGCGGTCTTGATACATATGAGGCATATATTTGTCTTTAGCCAAGTTAAAGGCAAGTACTGGAAAGGCAGAAAACCCGGTGTTGGCTGCTACTGCCAAAATCAATGCGGTAGCAAATTGCAAGACGTAATACATAATGCCATGTCCGAAGACAGCCGCGCCAATTTGCGATAGTACAGTCACTTCAGTTTGCGGAACGATCCCATACCAATAGTTGATAAATGTGATACCTACAAAGAAGAAACCTAAGATTGCCGCCATGATCGTTAATGTTGCTGCAGCATTTTTGGCCCGTGGTTTCTTGAAAAACGGTACGGCATTACTGATGGCTTCAACCCCTGTTAAGGAAGAAGATCCGGAAGAAAAGGCCCGCAAAATCAATGCTACTGAAACGCCAGGTACCACAGCGCCAGGCAATGCGGTAGCATTCAATGGTTGTGCCCCAGTGATAATATTGAAGAGACCTACAACAATCAATATCGTGATCACTGCGATAAAAGTATAGACTGGAATCATTAAAAAAGACGCCGACTCTCTTAATCCCCGAAGATTCATCATCATGATCAACAGTACGATCATGATCGAGATTCCCACCTGATGACCATAAAGCGCAGGTACAGCAGAAGTAATAGCTTCCGCACCAGCGGATACCGATACTGCGACTGTCAACATATAATCGATCAGTAATGAGCCGCCAGCAATGAGGCCGGCATTTTTGCCCAAGTTTTCACTACTTACGACATAAGCGCCACCCCCATGCGGATAGGCATGAATGATTTGGCGATACGACAATGTCAATGAAATCAATAAAATAATCACAAATGCAGCAATCGGTAATGAGTACCAAATTGCAGCTGCCGATAAAGCTACTAACACCACCACGATTTGCTCAGTACCATATGCGATGGAAGATAACGCGTCGGAAGATAACAACGCTAGGGCAGCCGTTCTCGTCAATTTCTGATCATCATTTTCAGCAGATTTCAAAGGACGTCCGACCAACAAACGTTTTAAATAGTCCACTTCTTTTTACACTCCTTTTTTCATGAAAAATAATAGTTTAAAATGCCATAAAAACTGTAACAAATATTGAATTATCAAGATTGTATGCTACGCCTGAATAAAGAAAAAGTCAATGAAAATCAAATGAAAAATACACCGTAAAATGCTTTTCTATTTTTTAGAATTGGCTATTTGGTTGTAGAAAAAGCAGATAGAACAACAGGCTCTATCTGCTTTACATGTTAATGGAAAAAATGACTTTCTTTTGAGACATCACTCAATTTCTTAGATTTCTCACTAATATAAGGATAAACGAGTGTGCCGACAATGCCGAAGAATAGGAAGAGACATACCAAAATGATCACAGGTGCTGTGACATTTGGCCAATAAATACCTCCAGCTGACTCCCGCAATAAGTTCACAGCATGGGTAAATGGCAATAATGGGTTGATCATTTGGAAGAATTTCCCAGAGACTTGGATTGGATAATTCCCACCCCCACCGGAAATCGATAGTACCAAGATGATAATGGCAATCCCTTTCCCGAGGTTGCCAAAAAGCCCGGCTAAGACATATACGATCATCATAAAGGCCAATCCTACTAGCACTGCAAAGAGCACACTATATACAGGATTACGCACATCAACGCCTAAGAGGAACATATTCCCTAAAGTAACGATCAGACTTTGCGCAATCGCCATTGTTAAAAAGGTCAACATTCTAGCAACAAAAGTTTCTCTTTTTGTGAAACGTTGTTTGTCTTTCTTATCTAAATGATACTCTGTTGTTGCGACACTTGACAACAATAATGCCCCTACCCACAAACACAATGCAGTATAAAATGGGGTGCTGGCTGAACCATTGTTGGCAATTGGATAGATTTCATTGGTTTCCAAATCAACTGGTTGTTTGAAGAATTCTGCTTCTTCTGTTGCATCAAGTTTCAATAATTTGATGATTTCACCTAAATCGACTTCACTTTCGCCTTTGCGGATCGCATCAGCTGCTTTATGGATACCAGACTTGATATTTGGCCAATCATTATTGATCAAATCCACAGCTGCATCCAACGCTTTTTCAACTTCTGGCAGTTTTTCATCTACCATGTCCATCGTTGATGTGATCTCTGCTTTGACCGTTGGCCAATCATTTTGTAAAAAGTCCACGGCGATACCCAATTTGTCTTCAACGATTGGCAGCTCATTGTTATATAGATCCGCTCCTTTATTGATTGCTGCTACGATCTCATCCATATGTCCGTTGAGCATCGTATTGGCATCATGCAATTCTTGTTTGATTGCTGGCAATTCTTTTTGATACTTCTCTAAAATCGATACTGCGTTGCTGACAACATCTTTGGTTGATGACAACAATGAATCAAAGTCAATGTCTTGGGCTTTTTGCAACACATCTTCTGCTGTGGTGATCGTTGTGATCAATTTGGTCAGCACATTGTTGATCGTATCAGTGATTGAAGCAACATCGATACGATTCAATAAGCTACTAATATCTTGTGCTGCAGCTGTTACTTGATCTAGATATGCTGTGATGTCATCGACAGAACCTGTTTGCACCAATTGATCAAGGGAGCTTAAACGATTGGTTAAAACATCTAACAAATTTTTGGCATTGCTCAATTGGTCAATGATCGTTTGCAAGTCGCTATTGTTGCCCGCTTCTTGTATTTTGGTCATAAATGAGATCAATGAATCTAATGCTGTTTGCTGTTTTTGGATATCTTGTTGGAAATCTGCAATAACTGCGCGAATCGCTGCGCGTTCATCATCTGTTAGTTTATTATCATCCAATGCTTGACTGATCGTGTTGGTCAAACTAGCTGTTGTCGTCGCCACTTGACTCATGGCATCGATCGTCACTTCAACGCTGCTGGAAATACTTGGTAAAGCATCTTGCAATTGCTGTGCGCCATCTTTTGTCGCTGAGGCGAAGTCTGCGGCTTGGTTGCCTAAGTCTTCGATCTCAGGTAATGCTGCTTGGACTTGCTCGATGACCTGCAGCCCTTGTTTGGCAGTATCGATCCCATCTGTCATGGTGCTGGCGATGTCATCAAAATCTTCATCGATCATTTTTAATTGTTTGCCAGCATTTTGGATCTCAGGTATTTTTTCTTGCAGTGTTAAAATAATACTAGCTTCTTTTTTCAACGTTGGCATTTTGTCGTTCAAAGCAATCAATTTATCACCCATTGCATCGACTTGAGGAATATAATCCGTGAATTCTTCAGCCTTGGCGATCTTCTCTTTGATTTCCGGGAATTTTTCATGCAACGTCACGATTTCCTTGGTATATCCGTCAATCGTGTCCAAATTTTCATCGGTATCCAAAATCATGCTTTTGACCTTGTTGATACTCAATAAATTTGAATCGATATCATAGCCAATCTCATTAAAGACCTTTAAGAGCGTCGAACTGGCTGTTTCGATAAAGTCTTGTGAGATTTCTTCTTGCAAACTGCTGGCACCCTTAGAAGTGATTTTAGGCGCAATCGCATTGATTTTCTCATTGCTGTAATATTCGATCTTTGGTTTTTCTATCGTACCGCTGGTAAAACTGATCAGATCTTTCGAAAAATCCTTTGGTAAATAGATGCCCGCATAATACGCACCTGATTTGACACCTTCAACCAGTTCATCTTTAGAATCGACAAAACGCCAACCCAGCTGTGTATTGTCATGCAGCGTATCAATCACTTGATCCCCAATCTTGATTTGCGTTCCTTCAAAATCAGCGCCGCTATCTGCGCTATAAACCGCAATCGGCAACTCACTGGTATTGCCGTATGGATCCCAGAGTGCTTTGATATTGAACCACGCATAAAGCGAGGGCAAAATCATCAATGCGATGATCAAAAACGCTGCGATTGGATTGGTAAATATTCGTTTCCAATCTAATTTATATAAATAAAAAACATTTTTTAGTTTATTCATGTTGTTACTTCCCCCACTATTCTTATCGAAGGATAATTTAACACGTTTTTTGGCTTCACGCCAACGACTATGATCCCCTAGCGAAACGCATTTTGACAAAAGACCCTTTTTGTCAAAATGAAACCCCTTTACTTCTTGGTTTCATTCTGTGAATCATTACCTTTTCTTTAACTTTATCATGAAGTATAAAGTCTAGCCGAATGATATGTTTGCGCATGGATAGTTGACAAGGAAAAACGCCTTTTCCAAGAAAATGAAAAGGCGTTTGCACAAAGTTATTTTAACTGGTTGGTTTGCAGCAAGTGATACACAAATTGCAGCGAATCGGTTTCGGCAAACAGTTGCAGCGGCGCTTTATCTGCTTCCGTATATGTTTGCGGGAAACTTTGATCGGGAATCAAGACGACGTCGATCCCTGCTCTTGTTGCGGCCAATGCACCTAACAAAGAATCTTCCATGACCAACGCTTGATCCGCCGTTTTCCCAGCTTTTTCTAGCGTCAATAAATAAGGTGCTGGATCTGGTTTATGAGCGACTACATCATCGCCAAAAGTCATATAATCAAATGCTGTGACTAAATCAAAATGTGTCAGTAACTTTGCGGCCCGTTCTTTCATCGTAGAGGTGGCCAATGCAATCGTAAATCCTTTTTCCCGTGCTAAAGCCAATGTTTCTTTGGCATAAGGTTTCATTTGCAATGCGCCATTTGTCAACTGGGTTACGATAAAGCCTTCCCGTTCAGCACGTAATGTCTGCACCCGTTCGTGCCCACCAACTACCCGTGCCAACTGATCGGCTGTTTGTTGCCAGCTCTGGCCACGCCATGTGCTGATATCTTCGGCAGACAAAGGAATCTGGTGTTTTTCAAACAGCGCCAGCCAGCCTTCAAAATATATTTTTTCAGTATCTAGTAATAACCCGTCTAAATCGAAAATCAATAATTCCTTCATGGTTTCTCCTTTGGTTGATGGCTGATCAGGACAACGTGCGATTTTTTTCTGCTGCAGCATGGACGGCTTTCATGACTGCTGAACGAAAGCCGTTTTCTTCTAATGTTTTGATTGCTTGGATCGTTGTACCACCAGGAGATGTCACTTGATCTTTCAACACACCCGGGTGTTCATGGGTTTCTAAGACCATTTTTGCTGCACCTAGCACGGCTTGGGCTGCAAACTCATAAGCCATTGCGCGTGGCATGCCTTCTGCCACAGCACCATCTGCCAGTGCCTCAATAAACACGTAAGTATACGCTGGCGAAGAGCCGCTGACGCCAATCACTGCATCGATCATATTTTCAGGTACGACAGCTGCTTTGCCCATACTTTCAAAGAGTTGCTGTACAAATCGGGTATCCTCTTCAGTCGCAAGCGCATTGGGACTGATCGATGACATTCCTTCACCCACAAAGGATGGCGTATTGGGCATCACCCGGACGATTTTTTGCTGGCCTAAAACGCTCGTCATTTCCTCGATGGTGACTCCGGCCGCAATCGATACCAGCAACTGTTCATCTGTCAATAATGGTTTTAGCTGAGGCAGCAAACTTTTAAATACAAATGGTTTGACTGCTAAAACGATTACCTCTGCTTGCGCCACAGCTTCCGTCAATACGGTAGTTCCCTGGATTCCCGTTTCTTCTGCCAGTTGCTGCAATGTTGGGGCATAGCGATGGTTATAGACCACAATCTCATTTGCTGGATATAGGTTTGATTTGATCAACCCTTTGATAATGGCTTTTGCCATATTTCCAGCACCGATAAAAGCGATTTTTTTCATGTCTTCACTCTCCATTTCCGTTTTATTGTACCTTTATTTTGCGAAAAAAGCCTAATCAGAGACTAGGCTTCAAATTCGATCATGTAGGGATGCAACGCTGTATTATAGATTCCTTCGGTATACTCTACCACTTCTCCATGCATGTCATAAGAACAGCGAATACGCTTGAGCGCAGAAACTTCTGGGGTGATCATGAACTTCTGCTGTTCAGTCGTCAACGTAATCCCAACAAATGCATCTTCAAAGCGATCGATCACCATCCGATGCTCATCCAACAGGCGATAGAGGGATTTTTCTTCTAATTCATCGATGGATGAGCCTTTTAGTTGGATCGGCAAGTGATATTCATAATAAATAAAAGGCTGATGATCAAAATAATACAACCGCTTCAAGCGCATGACTTCTTTGCCCATCAATGTATAGGCAGGATGATCTGGAGTCAACGTCACTCGCGTAAACTCCAAATTTTTCTTGGTATATTCTTTTCCGGTCCTTTCCAACAATTGGCTGAAGGTCGTGCCTTTGGACAACCGATTATATGGACGATTGCTCAACACCGTCGTCCCTCGACCACTGCGTTTTTCGACGTATTCATCAGCAGCCAACAGTTCGATGGCTTTTCGGACAGTGATTTTACTGACTTTAAAGGTTGCTTCTAGCTCGGTTTCAGTCGGTAAAAACGAACCAATCGGATATTTGCCGGATAAAATATCTTCTTTGATTTTATCCGCCACATCACGATACAAAATATGTTTGCGTTTCATGGCTGTTCGTGCCTTTCTTTGTGCATTTTTTAAGGACTATTCTTCAAAAGGTTGGGTTTCTTCCGCTTGTGGTTCAATCAGGACTTTACGTGGCTTGCTGCCTTCAGAAGGGCCAACGATCCCTTGTGCCTCTAATTCATCGACCAACCGAGCAGCTCGGTTATACCCAACGCGGAAACGACGTTGCAAAAGAGAGACGCTAGCGGTCTGCATATCGATCACCAATGCTTTGGCCTCTTCAAACAATTCATCTTGCGGTTGACCGCTATTACTGCTGGTGGTTTCTTCTTCTGTGACCATCATTTTTTCTTCATAGTTGGCTTCTTGCTGATCTGTCACAAAAGCGACGATGCGTTCAACTTCGTGATCGGAAATAAAGGCGCCTTGGACACGGATTGGTTTGTTCTCACCCATTGGCAAGTACAGCATGTCCCCGCGGCCCAATAGTTTTTCAGCGCCATTGCTATCGATGATCGTCCGTGAATCAACACCACTGGAAACCGCAAATGCCATTCTTGAAGGTACATTGGCTTTAATGATCCCCGTGATGACATCGACACTTGGCCGTTGGGTCGCCAAAATCATGTGGATTCCGGCTGCCCGCGCCATTTGTGCCAAACGAATAATGGCATCTTCGACTTCATTACTCGCCACCATCATCAAGTCCGCCAACTCATCGACGATCACGACAATGAAGGGCAAAATTGGCCGATTTTCGCCATCTTCTAAGTTCTTATTGATGACCAATTCATTGTACCCAGTAATATTTCGCACGCCCGTAGCTGCAAATTTTTCGTAGCGTTCTTCCATTTCTTTGACCACTTTTTGCAAGGCTTGTGCTGCTTTGCGGGGATTAGTCACAACTGGTGTCAACAAATGCGGTATCCCATTGTAGACATTCAATTCTACCATTTTGGGATCGATCATCATCAATTTGACTTCATGGGGTTTGGCCCGCATCAAAATACTGGTGATGATTCCATTGATTGCAACAGATTTCCCACTACCAGTGGACCCTGCAATCAATAAATGGGGCATTTTGGTTAGATCGGCTGTTTGGACCCGGCCAGAGATGTCTCGTCCCAACGGTACTTCTAGTAATTGATCCGGATGATCTGGTTGTGCATCGATCACTTCTCGGAAAGACACCATACTAATAGCACTGTTAGGCACTTCGATCCCAATCAACGATTTACCAGGAATCGGTGCTTCCATCCGCACATCTTTGGCTGCTAACGCCAAGGCGATATCATCGGTCAAGCCAACGATTTTGCTGACTTTTACCCCAACTGCCGGTTGCACTTCAAACTTGGTCACCGCTGGACCAAGACTTGCCTTCACGACTTTGGCATCCACGCCAAAACTTTGAAACGTTGTTTCGAGCACGCCGATGTTTTTTTCGATCTTTTTGTATTCACTGCTCTGGTCAGTTGCTGGAATGGAATCAAGCAATTCTGCCGATGGCAATTCGTAATCTCGATTCTCGGCTTCTTCGGATATCTCAAACTCCAATACTTCGCCGTCATCATCTAAGATCTCACCATCTTCATTGACGCGCTTGCTTGGTTTTGCCGCATCTGCAGCAGGGTGCGGTGCTTGGTCAGCTGTCGTAGCTGCAGCTTTGGGAATCTCTTGAAAATGATCGATCGGTACGAAGCTTAATTGCTCCGGCTCAAAATTCTCGGGGGTCTGCGCTTGTTCTTGTTTTGCTAGCTTTTCCCCTTCGGTCATTGGTCGTACTTGATTTTTCTCTTTGATTTCAGCTAAAACAGCTGCCCGTTCAGCTTCTTTTTTGGCTTGTTTTTCAGCCGCTTTCTCTGCTTTGCGGGCTTCTTTTTCTGCTTGCTTTTCTGGGGAGCCTTCTAAGAAGCGTTGCAGTTTATCACCCACCGTTTGCAAATGCTCCAATAGCTCGTGACTGTGCATATTGCTGAACAAAAAACCGCCGACTAGCATCAGCAAAACGGCTACAATATAACTGCCGATTTGTGACACGAGAAAATAACTGCCATTATACAGCAATGCCCCAGTCATCCCACCACCGACGTTTTGACTGACTTGACTGCGGCGAATATCTCCCAGCAATGTTGTCCAAGTCGTTTGCAGGACATTGGTTTGTTCACTGATCACATTGCCAAAGAGATGCGCATGTAAGATGATCAAAATGCCAAAATAAATCAAAAGACAACCGATGATTCGGCGAATATGCTGAAAGCGGGCTTCCGTTGTTTTGATTGCTAACCAAATACCATAAGCTGCTAACGCTATACAAAGCACACGGTAGGTATTTCCCCCAACGATGCGAAAGCCGTTGGCGATCAATGTACCTAAAAAGCCTAAATGGAAAAAGCCGAATATCGAAAATAAGATAAACACTAAGCCAATACCGACTAATAATAGTTTTTCTTGTTGTTTTTGCTGTTTTTTTGTTTTGCGTTTCTTCGCGCGTTTTTTTTGCGCCATGTCTATCCCTCTTTTCATCTTTTCCTATTATAACGAAAAAAGAAGGCGAACAAAAGTTTTCCTGTGAGAATTTTTTTAGAATCACACAAAATTTTACCAAAAAACTTCTATTATATACAAAAAAAGTGAACCACCCTCGTGAGGACAGTCCGCTTTCTTTGAGATAGTCGCTTTATTTCGGTGTGACATCTTCACCAAACCATTTTTCTGAGATCTCAGCGAAGGTCCCATTTTCTTGTAATGTTTTTAAGCCTTCGTTGATTTTGTCAGCCAATGCTTGGTCATCTTTACGTACACCTACGGCAAAATCTTCTGCTTCAAATGGACTTTCGATTTCATTATAGTCCTCCGTTTTGCCTGTTTGCGTTAAGTAGTATTCTGCATAGACACGGTCGATCAGCAAGCCATCAATACGCCCATTTTCCAAATCGATAAAGGCTTCATTGAAGCTGGCATACAAGGTTGCATCGTTGTCTGCAACAATGTCTTTTAGAACTTCCGGCTGGTTGTTGAAGGTATCATAACCAGAAGAACCCTCTTGTGCACCTAATACTTTATCCTTCATGTCATCAAATGAGGTGATATTGCTTGATTTTGCTGTAACCAAGACTTGCTTATTCTCCATATAGGTATCCGAAAACAACACTTTCTTGACCCGGGCATCGGTTTTTGTGTAGCCGTTCCAAATCATATCGATCGTTCCATTGTCTAGTTCTGTTTCTTTCATTGACCAATCGATGGCTTGGAAGGTTACTTTGGTTCCAGTCAGATCAAAGACAGCTTTCGCAAGATCCACATCAAACCCTACGATCTCCCCTTGGTCATCTTGGAAGCCCATTGGTACGAAAGTATCATCTAATCCTACGATGACTTCGTCCTTGTCAGCGGCACTTTCAGTTGCCTCATTGCTGTTCCCACATGCTGCAAATAAAAGTACGCTGGCTGCAGCTGTTAAAGATAGTAATAGTTTTTTCATTTTTTTCTCCCCCTTATTTTCCTGTTACTTCTAATAGTTGATCGCCAATGTTCTTGGCAAAAACCAAATCATGGGTCACCACGATCTGTGTCACACCTTCTTCTTTCAAATCAAGGATCAAGCGCTCGACTTGTTGTCTCAAGCCCGGATCTAAAGCGCTGGTTGGTTCATCATAGGCCAAGACTTTAGGGTTCATCGCCATGGCTCGGGCAATCGCTACCCGTTGGCGTTGTCCACCGGACAATTGGAAGGGATATTGATTCAGCAATTCTTCTAAGCCGAGTTGTTGCGCCAAAGCTTCAGCTTTTTCAGTGTAGATTGCTTTGTCTTGCTTCAACACCATTTTTGGTGCCAATGTGATATTGTCAAAGACCGATAAATGCGGAAACAGTTGAAAATCTTGGAAGACAACACCCACGACTTGTTCTTGCTCTTTCGTATCTGTTGGATCAAAAGCTTTTCCGTCTAACAAAAATGTACCCGAGTCAATCGTTTCCAAACCTGCCAGCGTCCGCAACAGTGTCGTTTTCCCACCGCCAGAAGGACCAACCACAGCTAAGATACTGCCGTCTTCAATCGTTAGATCTAAGTCATCGATGACTTTTTTACTGCCAAAAGATTTTGATATGTTTTTGAGTTGTAACATGATATTCCTCCTAACGGTAATAATCCAATTTACTTTCGAGTTGTTTTAACAGTAAAGTGAAAATCCCTGTCATCAACAGGTAGATCAGCGCTACACCTAATAGCGGCAATAAAGTGCTATCACGTTCCATCGCAATTTTTCCGATCCGCATGACATCCGATAATCCTAAGATATAGACGAGCGATGTGTCTTTGACTAGATTGATCACTTCATTTCCCACAGAAGGTAAGGTGATTTTGACCACTTGCGGGATAATGATTTTACGGATCGTTTGGATTGGGTTCAAACGTAAGACTTTCGCCGCTTCATACTGGCCGTCTGGTATCGATTGAATCCCGCCTCGGAAGATTTCCGCAAAATAGGCTGCATAGTTGATGACAAAAGCAATCAAGGCTGCATCAAAACGGTCGAAAACGATGTTCAAGATCGGCAAACCATAAAAAACAAAAATCAGTTGCAACAATAAAGGTGTGCCCCGCATCAACCACACATAGACTTGGACAAAAAATTTCAATACTTTCAAACGGCTAGCCAATACGAAAGCCAACAAGATCCCTAATGGAATCGATCCTAGCAAAGTCAGTGCAAATAATTTGATGGTGATACCTGCACCAGACAACAATTGCGGCATCACATTGATTAAATAATCAAACATAAAAAATTCCTCCTTAAACAAATAAATATACATGAAAAACAAAAAGCACGTGCTCCAGCCTATGCCAGAGGACGTGCTACACGTGGTTCCACCTCAATTTGCCTTTCCCTCGCAGAAAAAGCCTCAAGCAGTCAAATGATGGTCTTTCAAGTGTACACGCGCCAAGTGAGATAAAAAAACGTCCTTTAGCCATTACAGCTAAAGGACGTTATCAACGCGGTTCCACCTTTGTTTATCAGTGCCTCACGGCAATCTGATCTTAGAAAGTCATCTATCAATGACTGCAGCGCTAACGGGCATACCCGGTCTTCCCTACTCAACCTTCGGAAAAACGACTCCAAGATGTGGTTCACAACCCTGCGCTGTCTCTTTGCACCAACCAGAGACTCTCTTCAAACAGCAAGCTTTGCTACTCTTCTTTTCGATGTCTGTTTCATTAAGTTGAGTCTTACTTTACGCGCTCTGAAGGAAATTGTCAAACATTTTTTTGAAAATGTTAAAAAAATGATTTTTTATGCACTGATTGTTGCTATTTTTTAGCCAAAATATGCTTCTGCTAATTTTTGGCCTTGTTCGATTTTGGCCCATTGCTGTGCAACAGACAATTCATTGCCGCAGTCACATGAAGCAAAACCGCATTGATGCGACAAGTATAAACGGTCTTTTGGTAAAATCTCACTGGCTTTGTCTAACAAAGCCAGTACCCGGTCTTCATCATCCAAAGAAGCTGTTTTACTTGATAATAAGCCTAAAACAACTTCAACATTTGGCCGGTCCTTCAATGCTTCCAAAGCTGAAATATCTCCCGCACGGTCGTCATCCCACTCTAAGAAGAAACGATCATAGTGTTGATCTTTGAGGAATTTCTCAGCGATTGCTTTGTAGGTACCGCTAGCTGCTGAACGGCTTTGGTAATTGCCGCGACAGTTGTGGGTCCAAACTTTTAGTCCCAATTCATGGGCGAAGTCAGCGACTTCATTGTTGATTGCCACAAATTCATCTGCCAACGATTCTAATCCCGCATTGCCTGCAGCGAAAAAGCTCTTGTCATTATCATCCGCAAATAATTCCCATAAACAGTCATCAAACTGGACGATTTCACCGCCAGCATCTTTGTACTCTTGCAAAAATTCTTTATACGCATGGATCAAACCTGCACGCAAGTCTTCTTTTGTGGCATATACTTGTCCTTCGCCGACTAAATCATTGAAGAAAGTCAATTCAGTAAAGGCATGGGCGGCACCCCAAACAGTGATTTTGACTGTGTCATCTCCTGCTTGTGCTTTGGTTTCTTTGAATAGCGTCAAATAATGATGGTTTTTACCTGACAAAGGTTTCGTGATACGAATGCCAATATCTTTACGGGTTTCAAAATCACCGCCGTCCAAATCTTCAAAAGCATAACCACGATCAGCGATGTAACGCTCTACCCCCTCTAAGCCCCATAAGAAATCGAGATGCCACATAGAACGGCCATGTTCGCCATCGGTAATCACTGTCAATCCATGTTCTTTTTGGGCAGCAATGATGTCCTCGATGGCTTTGCTTTCAGTTTCTTGATAGCCAGGAAAGGCGTCATAAAACGGATATTGAATGTCATCACGGTGTTCGATTTTATTTTTGTACGCTAATAAGTCTTGCGGACGTAACAAAGAGCCTACAAGTTGAAATTTGTCAGTTGCCATATTATTTTTCCCCCTATGCAAAATTGTTAGATTTATTCTAGCAAACATCCTATACTATAGATAATACTTATAAACTTATATATACTATAGGCTATACCTATAACAGAGGAGTTCATTATGCGCATCCAACAACTAGAGTATTTAGAAAAAATCGTGGAAACCGGCTCTTTCAACGAAGCTGCAAAACAATTATTTATCAGTCAGCCCTCTTTATCACAAGCCATGAAAGAGTTAGAAAAAGAGTATGACCTGCAGCTTTTTTATCGAAGCAAACTAGGAGTCACATTGACCGATGAAGGTCGTGCGTTTATCAACTATGCCCGCAACATATTAGATCAGGTCAATTTGTTAGACGAACGTTTTCGCAAAGATACTGCCAGGAAACATGTATTTAGTGTATCTGCCCAGCATTATGCCTTTGTCGTACATGCTTTTGTCGAACTGGTCAAACGCATCGGCGAAGATGAATTTCAATTTACCCTGCGAGAAACCCAAACCCAAAATGTTTTGGATGATATTCAGACTTTTAAGAGTGAACTAGGCGTCATTTATCTCAATGATTTCAATAAAACGGTCTTGCAACGCTTGATCAGCGAAAAAGACTTGCAATTTATTCCTTTGTTTGAAGCACGCCCCCACGTCTTTGTTGGTCGAAACAATCCATTGACCAAAAAATCAGCCATCACATTGGCTGATTTAGCAGACTATACGTATCTATCTTATGAACAAGGCGAAACCAACTCTTTTTACTTTTCGGAGGAAATTTTGAGTACTTTGCAACGCAAAAAACATATTCGTATCAGTGACCGCGCCACGATTTTTAATCTGATGGTAGGATTGAATGGCTATACTATCAGTTCAGGTATCATCAGTAGTGAACTCAATGATGAAAAAATCGTCGCGATCCCCCTCGCTGTCGAAGATTCGATGACACTAGGCTATTTAAAACATAAGAAAATGGAGCTGAGTGAGATAGCGCAAGAATATCTGACATTGCTCAAGCAGCATATCCGAAATTACGGCTTTACGATTTTTGATTAAACCAGCTGCTTGCCTGAGATTTGATAGAATTCCCCCCTCAACGAATCGCCTGTTTGTTCACATTTTTTTATTCAGCTGTTGATCAAAGGCTGACAATAACAAATAATCATGGCCTTTCCTATAAATGAAAGGCCATGACTATTTTGATGATTTGATTTATCGCAATGGTTTCCAAGTCCACTCTTCAACTTCCGCGATATCATAACCATTTTCACGAATAAAGTCATGGTGGTATTGCACGGTGTCTGCCATTTTTTGTGCAAAATCGGCAGCATCCGCACCATAGACCCATTCAGCGGCATCTTTGGCCAAATGGAAACGATCCAATTCAGATAGGATCCGCATGTCAAAAGGTGTAGTGATATCGCCATTTTCACGATAGCCATGAATATGGATCTGTTGATTTTCTCGTCCAAAGAAAATATCTCTGATCAACCCTTCATATCCATGAAAGGCAAAAAGAATTGGTTTGTCTTTCGTAAAGTACGCCTCAAATTCTGCATCGCTTAATCCCCGTTCATCTACTTCAGGACGACGGAGCTTCAGCAGATCGACGACATTGATAAACCGGATCTTCAAGTCAGGGAATGCCTCGGCTAAAATCGATACGGCAGCCAATGCTTCTAAATTGGGTTCAGTACCAGCCGCAGCAATCACGATATCTGGCTCTTCTTCATGGCTTGTCGATGCCCAATCAATGATTTTCAAACCGTCTTTAACCAATATTTCCGCTTCTTGCGCTGAATAAAATTGCGGACGCGGGTGTTTGGAAGAAACCACCAAATTGATTTGATTTTGCGTTTGCAATGTATCATCCATGACAGCCATCAAACTATTGGCATCCGCTGGTAAATAGACCCGCACAAAAGCGGCTTTCTTTTCAGCAATATGGGTCATGATCCCTGGATCTTGATGTGTATAGCCATTATGATCTTGTTGAAACACTGTAGATGAAGCAATCAGATTCAGTGATGGATAAGGATTGCGCCAATCCAAATCATTGGCTTTACGCAGCCATTTAAAGTGTTGCGTGATCATAGAGTCCACTACCCGCAAGAATGATTCATAGCTGGCAAAAAAGCCATGTCTGCCGGTCAACACATACCCTTCAAGAAACCCTTCTGCTTGATGTTCAGACAACTGTGAATCGATGACTCGGCCAACAGAGGATAACCACTCATCATAATCAGGATGTATGGCTTCTAACCACTGGCGGTTCGTAACGTCAAACACATGATTCAATCGATTAGATTTGGCTTCATCCGGACCAAATATCCGAAAATTATCTGGGTTTTCAGTGATGATATCTCGAGCAAATTGACCAAAAACCATCATGTCTTGCGCTGTGACTGCCCCTGGGGTATCAATAGCAATCGCATGTTCTTGCCATTTTGGCATCCGCAACGGCTGCGGATCGATCCCGCCATTGGTGATAGGATTAAGCGCCATCCGTTTAAGGCCTTGAGGTGCCAACGCTTGGATCTCAGCTTTGATTCTGCCTTGCGCGTCAAACAAGTCGTCTGGACCATAAAATTGCAGCCAATCAGTCAACGCATCAACATGGTCCATATGATGGGCATCAACTGGTATCGGTACTTGATGGGCTCTAAAACCACCTTCGATTGGTTCGCCATCCCAAACTTTTGGGCCAGTCCAGCCTTTAGGGGTTCGTACGATCAATACCGGCCATTTTGGCATCGTTGCTTGATCGGCAGGCTGCTTGCGGGCATTGCTTTGGATGGATTGGATGGTTTCGATGGCTTTATCCATCTGTTGCGCCATTTGCGGATGCACCGCTTCAGGATCATCTCCTTCAACAAAATAGGGCATCCATCCCATGCCTTCAAAATATTGTTTTAGCTCTTCATCGCTCTTACGGGCTAAAATCGTCGGATTGGCGATCTTGGCACCATTCAAATGTAAAATCGGGAGTACGGCACCATCATTCACTGGATTGATAAACGTATTCGAAAACCAACTGCCTGCTAATGGTCCGGTTTCTGCTTCACCATCACCCACCACTACGGCGGCAATCACATCAGGATTGTCTAATATCGCACCAACGCCATGAGAAATCGAGTAGCCTAGCTCGCCGCCTTCATGGATCGAACCTGGCGTTTCCGGCGCGGCATGGGATGCGATCCCACCTGGGAAAGAAAAGGTTTTGAACAAATGCTGCATGCCGGCTTCGTCTTGGGTCGCTTGCGGATAAATTTCTGTATAACTGCCATCTAGATAAGCATTGGATACCATCACTTGCCCACCATGACCAGGACCTTCGATATAAAACATATTCAAGTCATACTTGTTGATGACCCGGTTCAAATGCGTATAAATAAAATTTTGGCCGGCGATCGTGCCCCAGTGTCCAATCGGATGCACTTTCAAATCATTTTCTTCGATCGGTCTACGCAACAAGGGATTGTCTTTCAGATAAATTTGACCAACAGACAAGTAATTGGCTGCACGCCACCACGCATTCATTTTGGAAAAATAGTCTTTTGTTTCAAATTGATTCGTCATGTTGCTCCTCCTTCTTGGTACTTGTTCTTTATAAGTAAAAGTCTATGCGTGGGGGAAATAAAAGTCAATTTTGCTGATTTTGGCGCCCATTGCAGACAATAAAAAACTGGCAAGAAAATCCTGCCAGTTAACTTGGTTATTTGATCGTTACATAGTCTAAGCCAACCAGTTTGGCCCATGTTTCAATTTGATCAGATGTTAATACGAGAGATACCACAGTGTGGTGGCCGCCACCCGTTTCGATCCATTGCTTGATTCCTTCATGGAAGTTTGGCCGTGGCGTCCACATAACGCGCGCCACTGGTAATTTAGGTGCTTCTTCTGTTGGTTCAAACGCATCGACTTCATTGATCAGCAGTTTGTAATGGGTGCCAAAATCAGCCATTGACACGACAACACCGGCGCCTCCTTGACCATCGAACACCAAACGTGCTGGATCTTCACGATCCCCCATTGATAAAGGCGAAACCACGATTTTGGGTTTATTGACTGCCAAAACAGGATCGACTTCCATCATATGAGATTGCAAGATGGCTTCCTTGCCTTCTGCTAATTCATACGTATAGTCTTCCATGAAGCCTGTTGCTTGATTGTGTGCCATGATTTTCATTAAGCGATCAATGGCAGCAGTTTTCCAGTCACCTTCACCCGCAAAGCCATAACCTTCTGCCATTAAACGCTGCACAGCCAATCCAGGTAATTGCTGCATGCCGTACAAGTCTTCGAAGTTGGTTGTGAACGCTGTGTAACCTCCTGCCTCCAAGAAGCGACGCAAGCCGATTTCTTGTTTGGCTTGGACTTTGACATGATCTTCCCATTTTTGATGGTCATAATCACCATAATCAAAATCGTATAAGTCACGATATTCTGTAAATAGCGCAGATACTTCTTCATCGGTCACAGCATCGATGTACTGAACCAAATCACCAATCCCAAAGTAATCGACTGTCCAGCCAAATTGAATCTGTGCTTCAACTTTATCCCCTTCAGTAACACCCACATTACGCATGTTGTCACCAAAACGAGCAACTTTGATTTGGAAACTTTCATTGTAGGCCACAGCTGTATCCATCCAAGCCGCGATTTCTTTTTGGATTTTTTCATTTCTCCAATAACCGACAACGATTTTGTTTTGTTTTTTCAAACGAGCATTGATAAAACCATATTCTCGATCACCATGAGCTGCTTGATTCAAGTTCATAAAGTCCATATCGATCGTTTCCCACGGAATGCTTTCATTGTATTGTGTTGCTAAATGAAGCAATGGTTTTTGCAATAATTTGGTACCGCGAATCCACATCTTCGCAGGTGAAAAAGTATGCATCCAAGTGATCACACCAGCTACTTCATCTCGGTAATTGACTTCTTTCATAATCTTGGTGATCGTATCTGCCGTTACAGCTAATTCTTGCAAGACGACTGGATAAGGCAACGTACCACTGTCATTTAAATAGTTGACCATTTCATCTGCATGGGCTTTGACCTCATTCAAGGCTTCTTCTCCATATAAATGTTGCGAACCTACGACAAACCAAAATTCTTTTTTCCCAATTTCTAACATTGTTTTTTTGCTCCTTCTTAATTATTTTGCCCGTAATAGGCGTTTTTTCCGTGTTTTCGTAAATAATGTTTATCCAAAATCCGTTGCGGCAACTCTGCAGCATAACTATTGAGCTGTCTGGTGATCACATTCATTTTGGCCACTTCCTCTAATACAACGGCATTCATCACCGCTGACTTGGCATCTTTCCCCCAAGTAAAAGGTCCGTGTCCATGCAATAAAACCCCCGGGATCTCAAGTGGTTGGATGCCACGTTCATTGAAAGTCTCAACAATAACGTTGCCGGTTTCCGTTTCATAGCCATCATCAATTTCTTTTTGGGTCAAAAATCGTGCACATGGCACCGCGCCATAAAATGTATCCGCATGGGTCGTGCCCATTGCTGGCAAATCAATACCGGCTTGCGCCCAGCTAGTTGCCCATGTGGAATGGGTATGGACGATTCCGCCGATTTCAGGAAATGCTTTGTATAAAACGGCATGCGTGGGTGTATCAGAAGACGGGTTCATCTGACCCTCGACTATATTTCCATCAAAGTCGCAAACCACCATGTCACTGGCTTGCATAGATTCATAGTCCACGCCACTGGGTTTGATCACAAATAGTCCACGTTCTCGGTCGACCGCTGACACATTTCCCCAGGTGTACTTGATCAATCCTTGTTTTGGCAATTCCAAATTGGCTTGAAACACTTCTTCTTTTAGTTGTTCTAGCACATATATCCCTTCTTTCTGTTAAATAAGATGATCAATAGCGGCTTGTTCGATTGGCAGGCCAGCTTGATAGCGATCAACGAATAGTTGAAATCCTTCAATGTCAGCCGGCAATGGTGCCAACGTTGTGCCTGTATCATCTTGGAAAACGACTTCATTCAAAAAGACATCCAGTGTCTGGTGGTCGGATTGGCGTAGGTATTCAGCAAGAAGTGCTATTCCCCATGCACCGCCCTCACCAGCAGTTTCCATTACTGTGACAGGGGCTTCCATCACTGCGGCCAACATACGTTGTGCAACTTCAGGTGTCTTGAAAATACCGCCATGACCCACGATCCGTTCGATTGCTACATCTTCAGCTTCAAGGATTTTCATACCGATCTTCATAGCACCAAAAGCACTGTACAGATGCATACGCATGAAGTTCGGCAGCGTGAATGCGCTATCAGGAGAGCGGACAAAAAGTGGCCGTCCTTCCGCGATTTTGGTAATATTCTCTCCAGAATAGTAGCCATAAGAGAGCAACCCGCCACAAGATGGATCGCCTTTCAACGCTTCGTTGAACAAGAGTGCAAAAATCTCTTCAACTGAATAATCGATCCCCGCAGCCGATGTAAATTCTTTAAACAGCTTGACCCAAGCATTGATTTCAGAAGTGCAATTGTTGGTATGAACCATCGCCACCAAATCACCTGCTGGTGTGGTGACCATGTCGATTTCAGGATGAACTTGTTTCAACGGTTCTTCTAATACAATCATCGCGAATGCTGACGTACCTGCTGAAACATTTCCAGTTTTCGGTGCCACACTATTTGTTGCCACCATCCCAGTTCCTGCATCGCCTTCTGGCGGACATAACGGGATGCCGGCTTGCAGATTGCCGGATGGATCTAGCTTCAAAGCACCTGCTGCTGTCAAGGTACCTGCCGTAGTTCCTGCAACAAGGACTTGCGGCAATAGCTCTCTTACTTGCCATGGATAATCAAATTCTGCAATTTGGGCGTCAAATTGTGCCAATTTGGTTTCATCAAAATCTTTCGTGTGACTGTCGATTGGAAACATGCCCGATGCATCACCGATCCCAATCACTTTTTCACCAGTCAATTGCCAATGGACATATCCTGCCAGTGTAGTAAAGAAAGCAATATCAGCGACATGGCTTTCTTGGTTCAAGATGGCTTGATATAAATGGGCAATACTCCAGCGTTGCGGAATCGTGTATTGAAACAATGCGGTCAGTTGTTCTTCCGCATCTTCCGTGATTGCGTTGCGCCATGTCCGAAATGGTACTAACAGATGATCCTGTGCATCAAATGCCAGATAACCGTGCATCATTGCTGAAAAGCCGATCGTTCCGATTTTGGTCAATGTCAGCCCATATTCCTCTTGGACTGCTTGCTTTAGTGCCTGGTAACTGGCTTGCAGCCCTTGCCATACAGCATCCATGCTGTATGTCCAAATCCCATCTGCCAATTGATTTTCCCATTCAAAACTACCAGAGGCAATCGTTTGAAAATGATCATCGATCAACACTGCTTTGATGCGCGTTGACCCTAATTCGATCCCTAACGAGGTCCGTCCTTCTTTGATGGCTTGTTGCATATGCTCTGTCATCTGAATTACACTCCTTTATGCTTTTTAAGATTGGTTGCTGAATGACGGACGATCAAGTCCGGTTCAAAATAAAACGCATCTGAATCCGCGGTGTTTCCTGCAATAACCCATTGCGCAGCCAATGTCCCCATGGCTTCTTTCGGATGGGTCAGTGTCGTGATCGTCGGGACAGATAGCGTACTTAACGGAGAGTCGTCATTGCCCGTGATCGAAAAATCTTCCGGAACTGATTTTCCAGCAGCAGTCAGTTCTTGGATCAAACGCTGGGCAATCTCATCGTTATAACAGACGACTCCTGTCACTTGATTGGCTGCTTCAACCAATTGCGCCACTGCTTGCTTGATCACTGTTTCCTTCGTTTCTGTCGTAAACGTCAATACATCCTCAGCCTCAAAGGAGCATTTGGCGTTGGTCAAGGCTTTGACAAATCCTTTCAACCGATATTTTCCTTGCAAATCATCTATCTTAGTGATCATCATTAACCGCGAATGTCCTTGTTGCAGTAAATAATCTGTTGCCAAAAACCCAGATTTTGTATCATTGACACAAATATGCGGTAATTCCAATTCCTCATAGTAGGCATTGATCATAACGACAGGAATGCCGCTTTCTTTCAACGCTGCGTAATAAGCCAAGTTAGGATTATATTGATTGCTCTTAGTAGGTTCTACGATCAACCCGTCTACGCCTTGATCCATCATTTGCTGCAAACACGCACGTTCTTGCTGATGATCATTATTGGTCGATCCTAGCAGCAATGAATAGCCTTGCTCTCTCAAGGATTGCTCAACGCCCCGCATGATCGATGGAAAAATATAATCCGACAAATACGTCATAATGATGCCAATCGTTTTGCGGCTAGATTGATTCTGGTTAGCTGGTTTTGATACATACGTGCCAGATCCACGTTCTTTTCGCAAATAGCCTTCATTGACAAGGACAGCAATTGCTTGTCGTACGGTATGCCGACTAAATTGAAATTCTTCTTGTAATGCCGCTTCAGAAGGAATAGCATCACCTTCTTGATAGGTGCCCAAACGAATATGTTCACGTAGAATATCCGCTAGTTGTTCGTACTTATTAGCCAATTTAATCACATCTTTCAAAAGTTGTCCGTACATCTACAATAGCAAGAATGCGCTTTCTTGTCAATCATTATCTAAATAAAAAAGAAAACATCTCAGCTAAATTAGTTATCGTCACAACTCGAGAACATGCTATACTAGACATAAATGCTGTCCACTAAAGGAGGTTTTCTACCATTCATTCGTTTCAAGAAATCAAACATCATTTTCCTGAAGCCACCTTGCATGATGCTGTTGCCAGCGATCGAACGATGCTATCGATTCCTTTTGGTCAACAATTTGTATGGCTCTCTAAGGAAACATTAAGTAAGAAAGAATTGCTCTTATTACAATTACGGGATGCCGATACGCAAAGAATCATTGATCCTCGCGCCCATCCTTGGTATTCGATTTTATTCGAACATCAGCCCATATCTGATAATGCCGCTTATCGTTTTTTACATGTTCACTTCAGTAAATCGATTGACAACCTACAGTCAGAGTGGCTTGCAGAAATTCAGCAAATGCTGCCTTCTGTCGTAGATCTGTTCTTTACTTATGACAATCAAGCGGTGATTATCGAGCAACATACAGGAGAAAATCTCCGTGTGGAAGATTTAGATGGATTATTTGTGGCTTTAGATATGGATTTCGATTGCTATTCCCAATTGTTTGTCGGTCCTTTCCATCGTTCAGCGCACGATTTTACCAATTTATGGCAGGAAGAATCCACCTTTTATCAAGAGGTCCTAAGAATGCGGCCGCAGCAAAAAAGTTTGGATCTACCCAAAGCGCTGGTGACCTTGTTTATCTCCGGGGCCAATCCTTATCTTTCGCTGCTCAGAACACTATATTTAGATTGGTTCGAGGAAGAAACAGAGACCATCATTCGCTCTTTGTGGCACAATCAAGGAAATGCCAGTTCCACAGCCAAAGCGTTGTTCATGCATCGAAACTCATTGCTTTACAAAATCGACAAATTTCAAACAGCAACCAATTTGAATTTAAAAGTCATGGATGACCTGCTGCTTTGCTATTTCTTATGCCAAACATTTTCCACAAATACAGACTAGACAACATGCACAAGAAAACGCTTTTTTTCTTGTGCATGTTTACGTTGTCTGATAGAAGCGTTTTCATTTATGATAAGCATGTAAACTAAATCGAAAGAGGTAATCCGAATGGTAGAAATGGCCTTAAAAAGTATTCACAAAAAATACGACAACAATGATAATTACTCTGTAACAGATTTTAACTTAGATATCGCAGACCGCGAGTTTATCGTCTTTGTTGGACCTTCTGGTTGTGGTAAATCAACAACACTACGGATGATCGCTGGTTTGGAAGATATTTCTGAAGGTGAATTGAGCATCGGCGGCAAAGTTATGAATGATGTAGCTCCTAAAGACCGCGATATCGCCATGGTATTCCAGAACTACGCATTGTATCCGCATATGACTGTATTCAACAATATGGCATTTGGATTGAAACTGCGTAAGTATGACAAAGAAGAAATCAAAAAACGTGTTGAAAATGCAGCTGAGATTTTAGGCTTGACTGAGTATTTGGAACGTAAGCCAGCGGCCCTTTCAGGTGGACAACGTCAACGGGTTGCCTTAGGCCGTGCCATCGTCCGTGATGCGAAAGTCTTCTTGATGGATGAGCCTTTATCTAACTTGGATGCGAAATTGCGTGTAGCAATGCGTGCCGAAATCGCGAAATTGCACCAACGTTTGGAAACAACAACAATCTATGTTACCCATGACCAAACAGAAGCAATGACCATGGCTGACCGGATCGTTATCATGAAAGACGGTTTCATCCAACAAATCGGTTCTCCAAAAGAAGTGTACAATACACCGAAAAATATGTTTGTAGCCGGATTTATCGGTTCACCAGCAATGAACTTCTTCAACGTAACGCTGAAAAATGGCGTCATTTCAGATGGCCAAAGCTTAAACTTGCGTATTCCTGAAGGGAAAAACAAAGTTCTCGTTGAAAAAGGATATGAAGGCAAAGAATTAGTCTTTGGTATTCGTCCAGAAGATATCCATAGCGAGCAAATCGCATTAGAAACATCTCCAGAAGCAACTGTTCGTGCCGAAGTTGTTGTATCAGAATTACTTGGTGCTGAAACAATGCTTTATACAAAAGTTGGTGCCACTGAATTTATCTCTAAAGTAGATGCCCGCGACTTCCATCGTCCAGGTGAAACAGTTGATTTGGCTTTCAATATCAACAAAGCCCACTTCTTTGATAAAGATTCAGAAAATGTCATCACATTACCTTAATTTGTAGTTACCGTGCGCTGTTCTCGGATTTGCCCCCTAGGCAGTCGCATTTAACTAATATCCACTTTTATTCCTTATTTGTATCCCCTAAAAAGAGACAGTCTTACGACTGTCTCTTTTTGGGTCTGCTATTTTGAATCTATTGCGGTCATGACCAAAAAGCCACTCCGCTGCATTCAACAATCATTGGATCAGGTGAACATGGATCATTTTGTCCCTATCATTATGATACGTTGGAATTCTCTCCCATCGGTTTCAGTTATACTTGAAACGGTCTATCCTTTCACAGCCTTCATCCATCTGACTGAAGATCATATCTTCAAATAAAAAGTGCCTACCATACTCTTACGCTTACGTTCTCACCCATAAAAAAAACCTCAAAAACAATGTTTTGAGGTTTTTTGAGGAAGGGGGCATGATTGAAAGATAGAGAATAAAATATCATTGACCTAACAGCTGTAAGCTCTCCTGCAACACCGCTTCGCCATCAAGCGCTTCGTAATCCGATGCTTCGATCAATTTATAGGGAACTGCTTTGTAATGAAGGAAATCTTTCAAACGATTGATTTCATATTTTGACTGGGGACCAATCAACAATGCATCTACTGTCTGTTGTTGGATGATTTGCTCTGCAATGATTGCTGGTGCAGAGTAAATGTGAAGAGCCAAATCTTTTTCATCCGCTGCCCGTTGCATGTTTTTGACTAACAAACCAGTTGTGATCCCAGCTGTACAAATCAAGAGAATCGTTTTTTGAGGTACCTCATTCATCTCATCTACCTCCTAAGAAATTTTCTTTTTCTTATTATAAATGTCAAGGACAACAGCTAATAGCAAAATCAGACCTTTGATGGCTTGCTGCCAGTCAACACCAACACCTAAAATCGACATCCCATTATTCAAGACACCCATGACTAAACCACCTACGATGGCGCCCATGATCGTACCAATACCACCCGATGTTGAAGCACCGCCAAAGTAAACAGCTGCCATCGCATCTAGTTCCATCGATGTCCCTGCTTGCGGGGTAGCAGCATTTAACCGCGCTGCCAATACAAGACCTGCCAAGGCTGCCATAACACCCATATTCACGAAAACCCAAAAAGTGATTTTTTTGGTTTTGATACCAGATAGTTCTGCTGCTTTCTTGTTTCCGCCTGTTGCGTATATTTGTCTGCCGGCTACTGTTTTATTGGTCAAGAAGCCATAAGCCGCCACGATAATGCCCAACAAAATCAAAATGATCGGATACCCTTGATATGATGCAAACACATAGGTTGCACCAATGAAAACAACCGCAATAAATAAAGATTTCAACATAAAGGTAGTTGTAGATTCTACTTCAAACAAATTCTTTTTGCGTCTTTCTCTTGTCCGCCATTGACCAAAAATCAAAACACATGTGATGAGCACCCCCAAAATCATTGACAATAGATGGATATGTTCTCCACCAACAATATCTGGCAAATACCCAGTTGAGATTTTTTGAAAAGCACTGGGAAATGGGGCCAGCGACTGTCCGCCAAGAACAACTTGGGTCAACCCTCTAAACATCAACAGACCGGATAAAGTCACAATAAATGCTGGGATCCCAACATAAGCTACCCAAAAGCCTTGCCAAGCACCAATAAGTGCCCCCATCAATAAACAAATAGGTACCGCAACCCAAGGACTCATTCCCTGATTGACCATCAATACCCCAGCAATCGCTCCTACAAATGCCATGACTGAACCGACTGAAAGATCAACATGACCTAACAGCACAACTAAGAGCATACCAGCGGCCAACACGAGGATATGACTATTTTGCAGAACCAAATTCGTGATATTCAATGGTCGCCAAAATATCCCATCTGTCATTGCTTGAAACGCAATCAGTAAAAAGACTAGAATAATGATCATGCTATATTTGCTAAAAATTTCTAACGCTTTGTCTTTGATTGAATGATTTTTTTCTTTTTTTAATTTATTGGTTGTTTCCATATCAAACCCTACTCTCTTCTAGTGTCATCAAGTTCATCAATAATTCTTGATTGGCATCTTCTCTTAATACTTCTCCTGTAAAACGGCCTTCGTTCATTGTATAAATTCGGTCACACATCCCCAATAATTCAGGTAATTCAGACGAGATGATACAAATGCCTTTGCCTGCTGCAGCCATTTCTTCGATAATCGTATAAATTTCATACTTTGCGCCTACATCGATTCCTCGTGTTGGCTCATCCAAAAATAAAATGTCTGGTTCAGTCATCAACCATTTAGAAAGAACAACTTTTTGTTGATTTCCCCCACTCAGACTACCGACATTTTGATAGATTGAATTGGTTTTGGTACGCATCTTTTTACGATACTCTTCTGCCATCGTCACTTCTTTTTCTTTATCGATCACACCTTGATGACTGATTTTCGATAAACTAGCGATCGTCGTGTTTTCTCTGATATCCATTAAGAGATTCAACCCTAAAGCTTTCCGATCTTCAGAAACATACGCAAGACCATTTTTGACAGCAGTCGGCACATCTTTGACTGAGATGGGTTGCCCCTCTTTATAGATTTCCCCTGAGATATGACTGCCATAAGAATGGCCAAATACACTCATGGCAAATTCTGTACGTCCGGCCCCCATCAGTCCGGCAATACCAATAATTTCACCTTTGCGAATCATCAGATTCAGATGATCATTCACAATACGTTGATTGTCGATTGGATGGTGGACCGTCCAATCTTTGACTTCAAAAAAGACATCTCCGATATCTGGATGGCGATCTGGATAACGATTTGTCAAATCCCGTCCGACCATCCCACGAATGATTCGATCCTCAGAAATATCCGCCCCACTGATTGTCTCGATCGTTTGTCCATCTCTTAGGATCGTGATCCGGTCTGCCACATTGACCACTTCGTTCAACTTATGGGAAATAATAATGGAGGTGATCCCTTGGTTGCGAAATTCTTTGATCAATTCTAATAAATTGGCACTTTCCTCTTCATTCAACGCAGCCGTCGGTTCATCTAAAATCAACAATTGAACTGATTTTGAGAAAGCTTTGGCGATTTCAACCAATTGTTGATGTCCCACACCAATCTGAGAAACCAATGTATTGGGATCCATCCGCAGGCCAACCGTCTTTAAGAGGTTGTCTGTCTTACGTTCAGTCAAATCCCAATCAATGATGCCATGCTTGGCTTGTTCATTGCCAAGGAAGATATTTTCTTTGATCGATAGATAAGGACTTAGCGCTAACTCTTGATGAATAATCACAATTCCTTTGTTTTCACTATCGCGCAAATCTTTGAACTTGCATAATTCGCCTTCATAGTGAATCGCGCCTTCATAGCTGCCATAAGGATATAACCCGCTTAAAACATTCATGAGCGTCGATTTCCCTGCACCATTTTCACCGCATAGTGCATGGATCTCGCCTCGTTTGATGGATAGATTGACGTTGTTCAATGCACGGACGCCTGAAAATTCTTTGATGATACCTTCCATCGTCAGAATATTATCTGCCATATTTCCTTCACCCTTTTCTTGTATGTATATTCCTATTCGACCCACTCCAGCACATAGATATGATACTGATAAATGAACAAGCTGCATCCTATTTGATGCAGGATGCAGCTCACTGTTCATCTGTTATCGTGGATTCATGCTGCAACAGTCATTCACTTATTAGCGTTGTTTAAAGACCTAAATCAGCTTCAGTATAATAGTCTGAATCGATCAATTCTTCTTTATAATTGTCAATATCGACTGAAACAGGGTTAGATAGATATGTCGGCACAACTTTCACACCGTTATCGTAGGTTTCCGTATCGTTCACAGGTACTTCCTCGCCATTTGCAATTGCTTCAATCATTTCGATCGTATTCTTCGCTAAGACCCGTGTATCTTTAAAAATCGTTTGTGTTTGTTCACCAGCAATGATTGATTTTACACCTGCTATTGTCGCGTCTTGTCCTGTAATCACTGGTAAGACTTTATCATCAGAGCCATAACCAACACCTTTTAGAGAAGAAATGATTCCTAAACTAATTGGATCGTATGGTGATAGCACGGCATCTAATGTTTTATCGGTGTAATTGGCACTTAACAAATTATCCATCCGTGCTTGGGCAGTTGAACCATCCCAACGCAAAGTTGCAATTTGATTGAAGTTGGTTTGGCCAGACGGTACAACCAATTGACCGCTATCAAAGTATTGTTGGAAGACAGAAATCACACCGTTATAATTGATCAACGCATTGTTGTCATCAGGAGAGCCGCCAAATAGTTCAATATTAAATGGCCCTTCTCCATCTTTCAAACCTAATTTTTCTTCAATATATGAGGCTTGTAAAACCCCCACACCAAAATTATCGAATGTTGCATAGTAATCCACATATTCGGAGTTCATCAGTAGACGGTCATAGGCAATGACTTTGATATCCTCGTTGTGGGCTTTTTCTAAAACATCTGTTAATGCCGAACCGTCGATTGAAGCAATTACCAAGGTATCGACACCTTTTGTGATCATATTTTCGATTTGGGCTACTTGGTTCTCTACTTTATCTTCTCCATATTGCAAATCTGTTTTGTAGCCTAATTTTTCTAACTCATCAACCATGTTGTTTCCATCTGCGATCCAGCGCTCTGCTGATTTCGTTGGCATCGCAATACCTACAAAACCTTTATCTCCGCTGCCGCCACTGCTTTCAGCGCCATTGCCGCAAGCTGCTAACATTCCGCCCACTGCCAATGTCGATGCCAATAATGCCCATTTACGAATAATTCCTTTCATTTGAACCCCTCCGTTTTCTTTATTTACATGAACAGTATACGAAAATTAGAAATCGCTTACATTCACTTTTTTTTGATATTCTCTTTGTTTTATTCTGATTCCATCGGTTCTCTTTTTAATTCCTAGGATTTTTTATGAAAACCCAGACTTTTTTTCGATTTGATAAATCAGTTAAAGCGTTTCCTTTTTTTTGTTAGAATAGAGGTTAGGGGTGAAAAAGATGAATAAATCATGGATCAAATATTTCTTTGTGATTGGCATGATCTGCCTATCAGGTTGTGCTTCCAGCAAGCCTGTCGAAAGTGAGAACGCCACGCAAAGCATCGTGATCGGGTTCTCTCAATCCGGTACTGAAAGCAGCTGGCGCAAACGCCATACGGAATCGATTCGAACTGAATTAGAAAAAGAAGGATACGAAGTTCTTTATCGCAACGGCTATATGAATCAAGATCGTCAAATTCAAGACATCCGCAGCTTTATTGTCTATCAAGTTGATGCCATCGTATTTACACCACTGCAAGAGGATGGTTGGGAGGCGATTTTAGAAGAAGCTGCACAGGCAGGTATTCCCGTCTTTGTCGTGGATCGGCACGTATCAGTCAACGATTCTTCTTTGTTTCTGACACATATTGGCCCTAGCTTTAAAGCTGAAGGCAATCGGGCTGGGCTATATGTCAGTAATTATTTCCGTGGGCAGTCCAATACAACGATCAATGTCTTGGAATTGACAGGTTTAGACAATACCTCGCCTACGCAACTGCGTTCTGAAGGATTTCGCGAAACCATCCAAAGAGATTTAGCACAAAATAATGTCACGATTCAAGTACAAGATGCCATCGGTGGCGACTTCATTCGTCGAAAAGGAAAAGAAGTGATTGAAACGTATATCAAAGAAGGCAAAATGGCGTCCATCGATGTCCTATTCAGCCATAATGATGAAATGACGATCGGGGCCTTGGAAGCCCTCGAAGAAACAGATATTGTGCCAGGAAAAGATTTGATCATCGTAACGATCGATGCCCAAAAAGAGATGATCGACAATTTAAAAAAAGGCCTCGTGAATTGCGTAGTGGAATGTAATCCAGAGGCTGGCGTTTTTGTTAAAAATGCGATCAATCGATATTTAAAGCGGGGTGCCGATGCGATTCCGAAAGAGATTTATGTACATGAAACAGTTTTCTCCAGCGATATGGATTTCAGCCAAATTCCGCCGAGAAATTATTGAGGTGCCTCAAATGAAAAACAAAGGGATCAATCATATTTTTAAACAAACGAATATTCTTATGATCATACTGGCATTTATCCCCTTATTGATCAGCAGTTTATTTTATGCGCGACAAATATTTATCTATCAAAATACGATCAACAATATCGAAGAAGCCAATCAATTGTCTGCCAAAGTGGATACTATCGTTTTGGAAGAAATGTGGGATTTGGTCTTTGGTCAACGCACGGTTTCAGATGTGGAACAGGCAAATGTGATCGATGAACTGCGTCATGATGTCTTGCATATCCGTGAGAATACTAGCACTGCCAAAGAAGCCAATACACTTGACGTCGCTTTGCGCACGCTTGATACTTTGGAAACCTATCAGCAACATTTGATCGATAACATCAATCAGGATCAGCCTATCGAACAAAATCAATATGTGATGATACAAGTAGATTCTGTGATTGATTTATTGTCTGAAATACTGCAAGAATTTGTTGGTGTCGAAATCAGCTTAGCCAGTCAGACCAACCATGAACTTGTCCAATCTGTTCTACTATTGATATTCTTTCAAGTACTATTGATTTTCGTGATTATCTATATTATCAATAAAAACCGTCGCTTTGTTCATGATAATTTGCAATATCCCCTCGATCGGTTATTGGAGTTGGCCAACGAATTGTCTCAAGGCCACTTAAATTTCCGTGCTGAATTGCCAGAGACACCGGAGTTGCGTACATTAACAAGTAGTCTAAATAAAATGGCGGATGACTTAACACGGTTACTGGAAGAAAATGCCCTAAAGCAATACCATTTGGCGCAAAGCGAAGTGCGGGTTTTACAAGCACAAATCACACCCCACTTTATTTACAATAGCCTAGATGCCATTGTATCTTTGATCGAAGTAGAACGATATGCGCAAGCAACCGAAATGACCTATGCACTGTCTGATTTCTTCCGTATATCTTTAAGTAAAGGACATGATTGGATTCCTATCGAGAAGGAATTGCGTCATGTGGATGATTACTTAAAGATATTGCAAATACGATACGGCGATATGCTTTCTTATACCATCGAAAACCATGTCCAAAGCCAAGATGTACTCATCCTCAAAATGATTTTGCAGCCACTCATTGAAAACGCTGTCTACCACGGAACAAAGTTTGTTCGCAGAGTAGGGAAAATTTCGGTCACAGTATCAGAATTACCGAAAATGGTGCAGATGACTGTGACGGATAATGGTGCAGGAATCGATGCAGAGCGTTTGCGCGCGATTCAAAAAAATCTAAGAGAAAATACTGATCCTGACCCATCCAGTGGCTACGGTCTCTATAATGTTTATCGCAGGCTGTTATTAAATTATGGAAGTGAAGCGCAAATGACTATCAATAGTCAGCATATGCAAGGCACGCAAATTATGATCCGTGTGCCTAAAAAGGAGGAAATCACCCATGTATAAAGTATTTATAGTGGAAGATGAACATCTCATTCGTGATAATTTACGGCAACAAATCATGACACTATCTAAGGTTTACCCCATTATTTATAGCGATGAAGCAGCAGATGGAGAGTTGGCCCTGGCATCGATTTTAGATATACGCCCGGATATTATTATCACTGATATCAAAATGCCCTTCATGGACGGTCTCGTCTTTGCAAAAGAAGCCAAAAAGCTGCTGCCAGAAGTACGAATTATCTTTATCAGTGGTTTCGATGATTTTACTTATGCCAAAACCGCACTGCAATTACAAGCAGATGATTATTTGCTGAAGCCAATCAAAAATGATGAACTGGCATTCGCGATCGAAAAAGTTGTTGCGCAACTAAACAAACAGAAAGCCCATAATCAAACTTTGCCCAAAGAAGATGCCCGTTTTGCGTTAGAAATCAAAAAAAATCATTTCTTAAATCAATTGTTTCACGACAACATCCTGATTTCTGATGCGATACAACAAGCAGAGGGGTTGCATCGCTCTTTTTCAGGGAAACAATTTTGTGTACTCTTGGCAAAAACACCTAGTAGTCAAAGTTTTTCTGATTATACGCGTTTCAGTGAACAGTTGACACAAAGTTATGGACAAGATGAAACGGTCCTTTTTTCTAGTGTCTCAAGTCGCTTTATCAAATTTTTGCTATTTGACTATGGCCGAGAACAGGTATTAGAAAAAGCCTATCAAATGGCCCAAAGTTTGGTGCATGGCTTCGGAGAAGAGATCGCTGTTTCGATTGGCCCCATTGCAGAGCGTTTTTCATCTATTGGTTATTCTTACGAAAAAGCCCAAGATATGCTGCAAACATATGGGAACATTCGCAAGGATAAAATCATTAGCTATGAAGATGACATGCGGGAAGGAGAACTTTCCCCTACAAACCCCTTTAAAATCGATTTGGCTTCGAGAATCGCACAAACCAGTATACAAAATATGGATGCTTTGATCGTAGACTTGATGCAGCCCCAAGGAAATATTGAACGTACCCACATGTTTCGGCTTTTTGTGTTGGTAGAATTACTCGCATTGATCAAGAAAAAAGAACATCAGCAACTCCCTGAGGTTGCAGAACATGACCACGATTTAGATTTCTTGGCGAAATTGACCCGTGATCAAAACCAATATCAAAAAAATTTAACTGAACTGTTGCATCTATTGGTCTCAGAAACAGTGAAACCAGCAATGGCAAAGTATCAAAGTGTGATTAATCAGGCAAAGAGTTTCATTAGCGAACATTTCTCAGATCCGAATATTTCTCTCAATTTGGTGGCAGAAAAAGTCCATTTGAGTCCTGCGCACTTTAGCACGATTTTTTCACAGGCCACAGATTCCACGTTTATCGAGTATCTCACGAACCAACGAATCGCACTTGCCAAAGAACTGTTGGTTACGACAAACTTACGCCTTGCCGATATTGCTTTTGATATTGGCTATAACGACCCCAACTATTTTTCATTTATTTTTAAAAAGAAAGAAAAAATCTCTCCGAAAGAATATCGGCAAAAACATGTCTGACCGCCCGTTTTTTCGACCAAACAAGCCCTCCTTTCAATCTATCCTAAAGAAACAGTGCTTTATATGTTTCAACCGTCGTACTGTCATCATTCGCAGATGCTAAAAAAATACACGCTATATTCTTTGGGCGCTCCTCGCACCAAAAAAACCTCAAAAACAATGTTTTTGAGGTTTTTCTCTTTACTAATCATAAAGTGCAGTCAAGACTTTACTTGTTTTCCATCGCCGCTTTCAATGCTGCAGCCAATGGACTCTCTTGTGGTTCTTCTTGGTTGATCTTGTTCATCAAACGGCGTTCTTCATGTTTCGTCAGCTTCTTGCTGCGCTCTTTTTTGTCCGCCATTTTTTCTGTCGTACCGTCAAATTTGCAACGGAAATAAGCGCCTTTTTGCCCCTCAATGATTTCCATTTTACGATGGCACTGTGGACAACGATGATTCGATACTTTCGGATCTTTCCGGCGTCGATATTTACATGTGCTACTTGAACAGACATAGATTTTACCGTCACGGGTACTTTTTTCTCGTAGCGGCTCACCACATTCTGGACATTTTTTCTGCGTTAAGGAGAAGTCTTGGTATTTGCTTTCACTTTGTTTGATTTCTTTGACCAATTGCTTGGTATCTTTTTCGATTTGGGCAAGGAACGTGTCCGCTGAATAGCTGCCTTTGGCAATCGATTCTAATTCTTTCTCCCATTTTTCTGTCAATTCCGGTGTTACCAATGAAGGATTGACCAATACCAGCAGTTGCTTGCCTTTTGGTGATACTTGCAAACCGCTTGGTGTCCGCTCCATCAATTCAGATTTGATCAATTTTTCGATGATCTCGGCTCTTGTTGCCGGAGTACCCAGACTATGTTTTTCCATTTTGCCTAGAAGTGTACCTTCATTTAATGGTTTCGGCGGCGTTGTTAGTTCTTTTTGGATCGTAAATACTGGCTTAACGGTACTGTCTTTTTGCCACGGCATTGCCTTGGTTTCATCCTCGGCGGTTGTTTTCCAACCGGCTTCAAGAATCGTATTATGGGTAAAGACAAAATGTTCATCGCCAAAAGAAACCGTTACTTTCTGTTGTTGTTTTTTGTGGGGTTTAGCAAACAACATCAAGAAACGAGCCACGATCATTTGATAGATACGTTGTTCATCGTTTGAAAGCTTCTCATAACGCGCACGTTGTTCTGTTGGCAGCAACGCGTGGTGATCACTGACTTTTTTGTCATTAAAAACTGCTTGCTGCTGGACAATTGCACCGTTTTTGATATAACCTTTGACTTCTGGCGCAAAATCAGCGACTGCTTGCAGACGCTCTTTCATGGTCGCCTTCATATCATTGGTCAAGTATTTCGAATCTGTTCGCGGATAGGTCACGATTTTATGGACTTCATACAAACTTTGCACCAATGACAAGGTCTTTTTCGCAGAAAAATCAAAACGCTGATTGGCTTCTCGTTGGATTTCTGTTAGATCATAAGGTAATGGAGCAGATTCGGTTTTGATTTTTTCCTCAATTGCCGTCACACGACCGTTTTGCTGACTCATCGTTTTGACTAATGCTTCTGCATCTGCCCGTTCATTCAATTGATATGGATTTTTCATTTGAAGTTTCGCTTTCGCTTCCCCAACCGTCAAGCTGATCACATGATACGTTTGCGGACGAAATCCTTCAATTTTTGATTCTTGCTCTCGCACCAAAGCTAAGGTCGGTGTTTGGACACGACCCGCACTTAAATTATCTTGATATTTGACCGTCAATGCCCGTGTCACATTCAGTCCTACCAGCCAATCGGCTTTTGCTCTTGCAAGTGCCGAATGATAAAGATTGTCATAATTTCGGGCTGGTTGCAGTTTGGCAAAGCCATCTTTGATTGCTTTAGGTGTTTGGGAAGAAATCCACAGACGCTTGACTGGTTTATCAAAACGAACCCACTCAAGGATCCAGCGCGCTACTAGTTCACCTTCCCGACCGGCATCGGTTGCGATCACGACTTCTGACACATCTTTGCGTTGCGCCAATTGCTTGATGGCTTTTAATTGATGCCCAGTCTTTGGCAACGGTTTGATACCAATATTTTTGGGAATCATCGGTAAAGTTTCCATCTGCCAGTTCGCCCAGTCTTTATTTAGATCTTCAGGCATTTTCAAACCCAATAAATGACCAAGGGCCCAAGTGACAATTACCTTGGGTCCTTCGTAATAATTTTTATGTTTTTGCTCACAGCCCAACACTTTGCTGAGGTCTTTGGCAACGCTTGGTTTTTCCGCTAGAATTAGTTGTTTCATAAAAATCTTTCTCGCTTTCATCGACGACTTGTTGATATTCTTTGAGTAGTGCTATCCCAATGTATTGTTGAAGGTAATCGTCGCATTCTTCGCACCAGCGTTCATCTTCTTCATTCCAAAAAGCCGTCATAAAGTTTGATTTTGCATTTATGTAAGAATAATCACTTCTGATTTCTTGCCATTTATTTTCATAAAATGACTTTGCTTCGTTAAAGGTGGCAAATGTGAATGCCTCTTGTATATCTGACTGCCATCCTTCAAAAAACCACCATGGTTCATTATCCCCATACATGACTACAACTTGATACATTCCATTGCTCCTTTCACGATTCCTTTATCATATTAGTCACTTTTACCTAAACTTGCAAGAAATAAGTTTCAACAATTAAGCACCCTTAAAAACATTCATAAAATCATCGTTTTTTTAAACATTGTTTGATTCATTTAAGATTACAGTAAATTTCTTCCATCCTTAGTCTAGCATAGAAGAAAACGAAAGTGAATATAACAAGAACGTAAATAAAAAATACCACACGTGATTTATTTTTTAGTCTGAAAAAAAATCTTCTATTGACCATTCATTGCGCAGGAAAAAGGGTAAGTTTTTTATACATAGATTGAAATGACCAGCAAACAAGTGGTTTGCTGGTCATTTTTTGTTATACGTATTGTAATTCTTTGGCTTCTTTGTAAGCTGCGTCGATCAAGCCGCCACCTAAACATTCCATGCCATCGTAAAAGACGACTGCTTGACCAGGTGTGATTGCCCGAACAGGTTCGTCAAAAATCACTTCTGCACGATCGCCATCCAACAAGTGGACAGTAACTGGCACATCTTGTTGACGATAACGAAACTTAGCTGTGCACTTAAACGTTGTCTTATGGTCTTCGTTGGTTGTAAAATGAATTTCACTTGCTTCCAAACGATCCGCATATAATGCTGGATGATGGAAACCTTGACCGACATATAGTGTATTGGTCGCTAAATCTTTCCCAACCACAAACCAAGGTTCTTGGGTAGCACCGCCGCCACCGATACCAAGACCTTGACGTTGACCAATCGTATAGTACATCAAACCATCGTGTTGCCCTTTGACTTCACCATCTAATGTCACCATATTGCCTTTTTTGGCAGGTAAATAGTTGCTTAAAAATTGTTTGAAATTCTTTTCGCCAATAAAACAAACACCCGTTGAATCTTTCTTCTTGGCAGTGGCCAACCCAGCACGTTCGGCAATCGCCCGTACTTCAGATTTTTCCATGCCGCCTAAAGGAAACATCGTTTTGCTTAATTGTTCTTGGGACAATTGGCTTAAGAAATAGGTTTGATCTTTGTTGTTATCCACGCCACGCAACATATGGGTCACGCCATCTTCATCCACGGTGACTTGGGCATAGTGGCCAGTGGCAACATAGTCTGCACCAAGATCCATCGCATAATCCAAAAAGGCTTTGAATTTGATTTCTTTGTTACACATGACATCTGGATTGGGTGTCCTTCCTGCACGGTATTCTGCTAAGAAATATTCGAACACGCGATCCCAATATTCTTTTTCAAAATTGACAGAATAATAGGGAATCCCAATTTGGGCAGCGACTTTCGCTACATCCTTATAATCCTCCGTTGCGGTACAGACGCCATTTTCATCGGTATCATCCCAGTTTTTCATAAAGATCCCGACAACATCATACCCTTGTTCTTTCAGCAAAAGTGCTGTTACCGACGAGTCCACCCCGCCGCTCATTCCAACCACCACTCGGGTGTTTTCGTTAGACATGATTGAATCACCATCATTTCAATTATAGATTCTGAAATCATCTACGATTTGAAGGTCGCAACTTTTCAGTATCTTGCATTATACATCAAAACACCAAAAACTTCACGGGAAGTTTTTCATCTTTTGGATTCTTTAATGATTTATATATAGAAGAAAGAAGGGATAACCTGTTGCAGCAGACAAAAAACGACCAGTCTGTCGACTGGTCGTTGAGGTTATATGAGATTATTGAACGCGAGGTTCGTTGTTTTCTTGGATTTTAGTCGTTGTTCTATTGAACGCACCTTTGGCTTTACGTCCTTGTTTAGAAGCAAAGTCGCCAGTTGTTTCAGCAGCACTGCTGACTTTATCTTGGACTGTTTCAGAATCTTTCTCGAATTGTTCACGTGTTTTGACATCTGCCACATTCACGTTGACTTCGATCACATCTAAGTTTGTCATTTTGTTGACTTGTGTAGATACAACGTCTTTGATTTCATCATAGATCGTTGTCATGTCACTGCCGTATTCAGCAATGATATCTAAGTCTACCGCAACTTGTTTCTTGCCGACTTCAACGTTGATCCCTGAAGTGACATCATCGGTATTTACTAATTTACCAGCGATATTTGAGAAGAAGCCGCCGTCAACTGTTAATAGACCTTCTACAGATTCTAATGCAATGCCTACGATTTTTTGAATAACTTTATCTTCGTAAGTTAATTCTCCTTTAACACCTGTTGTTGTTGGTTTTACTTGGTTTTCCATCGTACATTCCTCCTAATATCTTTTTTAAATTAATATAATATTACCAAATTTTAACGTTGCGGTCTTTGAAATTGCTCAAAGAAACCGACTTCTTTTAGATAAAACCCCAAATACGTGCCTAGTGCAGTGAAAATGATCAGCAACAAGGTCTTCAAAAAGCCGATCGTAATCAATAGAATCGCTAGAATCAAACCTAACACTGCAAAAATAGTTGGAATTTTATAATGACTGAACCATTCATTCATTTCATTTTTCCTCCTATACCACCCGTGGCTGTTCATGCGTTGTGGGTTTTGTTTCGGCATCTTTCAAGATGACTTCTGTTTGAATATTGCTTTCGACCCCAAATAGTTGTTGCAAACTCCCACTGATATCCGTCACTAAGCGTTCTTGCTTTTGTGCTATATCCGTTGTCTGCTTCATCTCACCATCTAGTTTGACAGAAACTTTGTTTTTAACGATTTTGATTTTTGCTGATGGTTGATGAATGAAATCTGTTTCCTCAGCTTTCTGAACAACAAAATGTTCCAAGGCTTTCTTTTGGATCTCCAAATTCCCGCTTTGGTGCTTGATGATCAAGCAATCTGAACGTTTAGGGAATAATAGAACCACGATGATCGCCAAGATCGTAAAACAAGCAAAGCCAGCTGACAACCAGAAGATGAACATGTTCATGGAAGAGCCGATCCAAGGATATTCTGCTAGTGGTATCAGATAAAAAGGCAAGTGTACTGCCTGTTGCGTGGCAATCATGCCAAAGAAAAAGAGCAGTAACAACATGAACAATCCGATGACCAAAATCACTTTAGAAATCTTACGCATTGGCAACCTCCTTTGCTGCTTGTTACTTAAAGCATACACATTTCTCAAAATATCATCAAATAATAACTCCTGAAATTGATTATTTTTTGAGAAAGAGCTTTTTTTTGCAATAAAGCCATTCTTTTTCATAGGGCTTGCTGTCAAAGAGTTCCCCTTCGTCTCAGAATCAAATCAGATACCCAAAATCAACGATCAAGTTGTTATTCTCCGTGAGAAAGTTTCGCCAGCTCTTCACTTTTTCGCTGGTACAACAATGTAAGTTCATTTTCAGAGATTGGTTGGCCAAATGGACGTGGCTGTGTGAGAAAATTTAGTTCTGGTGCATCGACGCCGACATTCAGATTCTCTGCAATGGGTACACTATAATGGTGAATATGTCCATGAAGGTTTCGACTATTTTTGGTGATACCTAATAACATCGGATAATGCGTCAGCAAAAATTGCTGATGATCGAACTTGATCAAGGCGCCGACATCTTCAAATGCGAACTTTGGTTTTCCTAGTAAACCTGGATCATTGTTTTTTAGATAACGAAAAAATGACCGCGTATCATGATTGCCTTTGATAAACACGATTTTTCCTTGCAGCTGATCGATCAAGGCTAAGACCTCAGGAAATCCTTTTTCATAGGCCGGATGCATCGCAACATCTCCTAGATGATAAACAGTATCGTGATCAGTCACCACATGGTTCCAACTTGCTATCATTACTTGATGCATCTTTTCTATGGTTTCAAATGGACGCGGTGCAAAATCATTTTCTCCCAGCAATGCTTCATGGAAGAAATGGGTGTCTGCGGTAAAAAAGTTCATTCCATTCCCCTTCCTAAATCACTTCTAATGGTTGTTTTTTTGTTGGCGGCAGAAAGCGGGCATCGATTTTTTCAAGATCTTCTGCTGAAAAGCGAATCTGTTTCGCTTCAATGTTCTGCACCATATGCTGGGCATCGCTGGTTTGAGGAATCGCTAAAGTTTGACCATTGCGAATCGTCCATGCCAACAAGAGTTGGAAAACAGAAATTCCCTTTTCTTCCGCCATTTCCTTCAACAACGGATCATTGCGAAAATGATTGCCGCGACTGTCGCCTTGCGCAATGGGTGAATAGGCTATCAAAGGAATCTGCGCTTCTTGCAGCCAAGGAATCAAATCATATTCGATGCCGCGGGCACCTAAATTATATAACACTTGATTGGCCGCACATTGTTTCCCATCCGGCACTTGCATCAGTGCTTGCATCTCGGCCACATCAAAATTAGATACCCCCCAATCGCGGATTTTTCCAGTCGCTTTAGCAGCTTCCATGGCGTTGACGGTTTCTGCAAGTGGAACATCCCCTGGCCAATGCAAGAGGTAAAGATCCAAGTACTCTGTACCCAATCGTGCCAATGTTCGATCTAGCGCTTGAGAGAGTTCGGCTTTTGATGCATGCCAAGGATAGACTTTTGAAATCAAATAAAGATCGCTGCGGGTATAGTCTTTGATGGCTTTGCCAACCAATTCTTCCGCTGCACCCTCACCATACATTTCTGCAGTATCTATGACAACCAATCCACCATCGATCCCCGCTTGCAAAGCTTCGATCTCTGCTTGTTCTTTGACGGGATCATCGCCCATATGCCATGTACCCATACCAACGGTTTCTTGTGTTCCTCTGCGTTTGTCGTCCTTCATCTGTTATCCTTCTTTCCGATTGAAACCTTTTTACAGCAGGAGCTATAAAACAATGTGCCCCAATTGTTAGGTCTAGTATAAAAAGAAAAGTCAAAAGATACAAAAAAAGCGTATCGGTACCCATTCCGTAGAATGCAGATACTGATACACTTAAGCTGATCGCTTGTTTAAACTTTTTCAAATAAACCACGGCTAATGAATCCGTCCATTAGAAAGTAAAATTTATCTTGCAGCATTTTTTGTTTTGGATCTTTAAAAATGTTGACAGCTTTTAAGCCATTGGCTGTTGTGATCGACATTTTAAATGTCTGAATGTCTTTTGCCACCGTAATTTTTAGTTTAAATCCTTCTTTGCTTTGGGGTGTTGCTTCTAATCCGCGGATCAATTGGAAATTGCCGCCGTTTGTTTCAGTGAAGCCATTGTCTCGTAATGTATAGCGCTTTGCTTCTGGTGCTAAGCGATAGACCGTTTCAGCACCTAAGACGGTCGCTTTTGTTTCAAATGCCATTCTTTCACCTCATTTAACTCATTTCTTTTATTATAAATAGTTTTGGAAGAGAAAGCCAGTCGAACTCTTACTTTCTCGAAGCCAACACCGTTTTTGCTAAAAGTTGAGCGAATTGACGGACTTCTTCCATTGTATTGCCTAAGCCAAAACTAATCCGGACAGATTCCCGAATGGCCGGGTGGTCTTTGCCAAGCATCGCTTCCAACACATGAGAAGGTTCAACATTTCCTGCTGTACAAGCACTTCCTGTCGAAATCGCCACGCCTTTTAAGTCCAGTTTCATCAACAGCAAATCGCTGCTAACACCTGGAAAGCGCAGATTGAGAATATGCGGCAATTTGCTTGCAGGATTGCCATTCAATTGATAGTCAACGCCTTGTTCTTGCAGTATATCTAATAAAGCATCCGCAAACTGCGCATAGTGGCGACTGTTTTCTTGTTGGACTTGATCCGTCAGCAAGGATGCCGCTTTGGCCATCCCCATGATGCCAACCAGATTTTCTGTGCCAGCTCGTCTTTTTTCTTCTTGTTCGCCACCATGCATATAAGATGGCAATGAAATGCCATCACGTTTGTAAAGAAAACCAACGCCCTTTGGTCCATTGATTTTATGGGCAGAGATGCTTAATAGATCAATCCCATTTTCAACAATGTGCAATGGAATCTTCCCATACGCTTGCACAGCATCTGTGTGAAAAACAGCCTGATGATCCTGTAAAACAGCACCAATCGCTGTGATTGGCAAGATATTACCCGTCTCATTATTGGCAGTCATGATCGATACGAGAATCGTATCTGGCCGTAAAGCTGCTTCTAGATCTGCCACCGCTAATTGTCCAGTTTGATCGACTGGCAAATACGTTACATCAAAGCCAAGTGTTTCTAAGTACTGCATGCTCTGCATGACAGCTGGATGCTCGATTTGGGTCGTGATGATATGTTTGCCAAGTGCTTGCTGGCTGATTGCTGTACCAATGATCGCTGTATTGTCGCTTTCTGTGCCACCGCTATTGAAAATAATCTCATGTTCTTTGACACCTAACTGTTCTGCAATGACTTGCCGGGCAGTTTCTAATTTTGTATGGGCATCCCGACCATAATGATGGATACTTGATGGATTACCAAAAACCGTCGCCATCGTTTCACTCATCACTTGGATCACTTCAGGATGGATCGGCGTTGTTGCCGCGTGGTCTAAATACACCATTTTATTCACCTTTCCTTCATATGTGCCATTATAGCAGAACTTGTGTCGGAGTCTATCATTAATCTTTCTGGCAAGATGATGCATACAGTAAAACACCTTGCAACTTTTTGGGAATAACACCCCTTATCGATTGCTACTGTTTGGCAATCGTAGCTGACATGCATCGGGCTATATCTATCCGCACAGCCTCAGAATCTATCCATCTTTCTCACTGTTTTTTTTGCTTGCCCATCAACAGGCTTGTCACAAATTTCTCGATTTCCACCAATACGAATACAACAATACCGGCCATAAAGGATAAGAAGATATAATCAAAACCGATAGTAGTAGTTCCGAGTGCTATATGCATGAAAGGCGCATATAACAACAATGCTTGCAGACAAAACAATGCAAGTAATGACAACCAAAGCACTTTATTCGCTACTATACTGCGATTTAATGAGAAACGTGTGATTTCTCGACAATTGATCATGTAAAAGGTTTGTCCAAACACAATTGTCATGATCAAGGTTGTTTGCATGACCGCTGGAGTGGCGTCCCGATTATCCAACAAACTATTGATATAAAAACCCAAAACAGCAAGCAATATCGAGACGTATACGATTCTAAAAATCGCGTATCCATTCAGAATGTTTTCTTTTGGGTTTCTCGGTGACCGTTTCATCGCATCCTTTGCCAGTGGTTCAAATCCCAAAGCAAAAGAAAGAGTGATCGTCGTGACCATGTTCAGCCACAGAATCTGAACAGATGTCAAGGGTAAAGGATTGTCTAGTAAAATAGATACAACAACCAATAACCCTTGGGCAAAAGCCGTAGGCAAGGAAAAATAGATGGTCTTTTTCAAATTATCATACACTCTGCGACCTTCAGCAACTGCACCAGTGATTGTGGCAAAATTATCGTCTGCCAATACCATATCTCCTGCGTCTTTCGTCACTTGTGTTCCTTTGATCCCCATTGCAATACCAATATCCGCTTGCTTCAACGCTGGAGCATCGTTTACCCCATCACCAGTCATACCTACGATATGCCCATTTTCTTGAATCGCATGGACCAAGCGCAATTTATGTTCAGGTGTGGTTCTCGCATAAACATCGTGATCCAAAACGATCGCTGCCAATTCCGCATCTGATAATCCTTCAATGTCTTTGCCTTCCACTGCATGGTCTACATTTCTTAGCCCTATTTGTTTGGCAATCGCTACGGCTGTATCTTTATGGTCACCGGTAATCATTTTCACTGAAATGCCTGCCTGTTGGCTCACACGCACAGCATCGATTGCTTCTTTTTTAGGCGGATCAATAATCCCAAATATGCCTGCCAATACCATGCCGTCTTTGACATCCTCGTGGGTAAGCGTCTCTTTCTCTCTTGGGACTTCTTTGAAAGCTGCCGCTAAAATACGTTGCCCCTGCTTCGCTTGCTGGGCAATTTTCTCTTCCCAGTACAACGGATGAAAGGCCTTCTTACCAGTAATTTGCAACTGTTCGCTGACCATATGCAATAATACATCCGGTGCCCCTTTAAGATAAATCATTCGCCGGTCTTCTATGTCAACCAGTGTCGCCATATATTTATAGGATGAATCAAAGGGAATTTTGCTGATATCGTGTTCTTCTTCCAAAATAGCCAAGTGATTCGCCCATTCCAACAATGCGCCTTCCGTGGGGTTTCCGATAACTTCTCGTTGTCCGTTTTTGTATGAAATTTTGGTATCATTACAATAGAGGGCAGCTTCGATCAATTTTTTCAAAGGTGGATTTTGTTCGATTTGATTCAAATCCATTTCTTTTTCCAAATAACTGTCTTTCGTACTGAGGGTCTCATCGGCCGTTATTACAGAAACAACATGCATTTCATTTTTTGTGAGTGTCCCTGTTTTATCAGAGCAAATGACACCCATACTGCCCAACGTTTCCACAGCGGGCATCTTTTTGATAATCGCTTGCTTGTGCGCCATTCGTGAAACACCCACCGATAAAATGATCGACAACACAGCGGGCAATCCTTCAGGAACTGCGGATACGGCAAGGGCAATCATCGCAGATAACAACTCATTGCCTGTGAAATCACGAAAAACGAGGCTGAATAGAACCAAACCGACAATCAATACGACTAAGGTATAGAAAATCTGCTTATTTAGCGTTTTCATTTTTTTGATCAAAGGTGTCTCCGTATCACCGATATTCTTCAAGTGTTGGCTGATTTTCCCCAGTTCTGTTTGATCCCCTGTACCGATGACAACCCCTTGTCCAGAACCGCTACTGACCAACGTACCAGAGTATACCGTATTCGTTCGATCGCCTAACTCAACTTCCTCCTTGATCGAGGCCGTTTGTTTCTCCACTGGCGTGGATTCTCCCGTTAAAATCGCTTCCTCGACGACTAAATTATAGGCACGAAGCAACCGTAAATCAGCCGGCACTATATCGCCGGGATTGAGAAAAACAAGATCCCCTTTTACTAAAGATTCAGCCGGGACAACCTGTTTCTCCCCTTGTGACAAAATAACTGCTTCTGTACTCATCATTGAACTCAGGCTCTTCAATGAATCAGAAGCTTTTGCTTCTTGCACATAACCGATAATCGAATTGATGATCACAACAAGCAGAATGATCGACATATCTATGAAATCGCCACTTATTCCTTTTAATACAGCAGAGATAATCAATACATAAATCAACAAATCATGAAAATGATGAAAAAATTTTGCTAATTTACTGACCTCTTTTTCAGTTGTTAAGCTGTTTTTCCCTTCTGAAGCAACCCGCTTTTGTCTTTCTCCATCAGCTAATCCATCAACGCTCGACTGCAGATCCACCAACACTTGATCTGTTTCTTTTTGAAACCATTCCATTTATTTCCCCTCCTTTATTCACTATGCTCCTTTTTCCTCGTATACAACATACTCTTTTATGCACAACCCGCTCATTAGCTCAATTTTAGGTTAAAAACCTGTTAAAATCCAGTTAAATGTAACAAAAAATAGCGCATCTGTTATCGCCATGGCAATGGGTCAGCCAGGAATCAAAAACCACCCATACACGCTAGGATAAACATGGATAAATATTTGTTATTTGATACTTCATCCTTATTACTCGATCAGGTTATACCAGTTCTCATTTTAAGTTGCTTTGTTGCAGATTGACCCGGATTATTTCTGCAGAAGTTACAACTTTCGTTCTATGTATTTGCTATGATTAAGTCATACCACTTCTTTTTGACTTGCTGTCGGCACAAAATAATGCCCAAAGAATAAAGATACTCTTAGGGCATTAAATATATTATTTATTTTGGATAGGCAATTCATCAAATAAGTTATTTTTTGCCAGGTTCTGAAGCAATAACGGTTAATTCCCCTACCAATTCCCATTTCTTGATTGGATTTGGCAAGATACAGCTGGTTCCCATCTTCAACTCATAAGAATGACCATCGATCACCAAATGACCATAGCCTTCGATCACTGTCATCAATGTGTAGTCGGATTGTTGCTGCAGACTTAATTTGCCGCGCACTTCCCATTCATAGACATTGAAAAATGGGGTTTCTAAATATGTGACAACAGCAGAGCTTCCTTGTTTGACCTCTTTGATCGATAATTCAGGTGTCCGGGCAGGAACTGTTGTTACATCGATTGATTGTTGAATATGCAATTCCCGGGTTTGTCCTTGATCATCTGTCCGATCATAATCATAGACGCGATAAGTCGTATCAGAACTTTGTTGGGTTTCAAGAATCATGATCCCTTTGCCGATTGCATGGATCGTTCCGCTAGGTACGTAGAAGAAGTCGCCTTTTTTGACTGGCACTTTGGTCAAGAGATCGTCCCAGCGGCCATCTTTGATCATTTCTGCCAATTCTTCTTTGCTTTGGGCATGATGGCCATAGATGATTTGGGCACCAGGTTCTGCATCGATAATATACCAGCATTCTGTTTTTCCTAATTCGCCTTCGTGGGCTAAGCCATAGGTATCATCAGGATGGACTTGAACCGATAAATCATCTTCGGCATCTAAAATCTTGATGAGCAGTGGAAAAACAGCTTCATCTGAGTGACCGAACAACTCTTGATGATCACGCCATAAGTCAACCAAAGTTTTGCCTTTGAATGGTCCATTTTCAATGACACTGACACCATGTGGATGGGCACTGATCGCCCAATCTTCGCCGATCTTATCATTTGGCAAGTCAAAACCGAAGACTGAATGTAAACGGCTGCCGCCCCAAATTTTTTCTTGAAAAACAGGTTTCATAAATAATGGTTCCATAATTGATCCCCTCTCTAATTGTTCGTGGATATTATAACATGAAACGTGTTACGTTTGAGATTCTTTTAGATAAGAAGATACAATTTCATCGCGATGTTGGATATACGCTTCCCGTTGGTCATAAGGATGAACACGATTCGACAAAAAGATAAACGCGCGCTGCTGTCTGAGATCCACCAACATAAACGTACCTGTGTAGCCGGTATGGAACAATTGCAGCGTTGGACCTTTAAGATCCCAACCGTATGTACGCAGGCGGTCTCCTTTGGTTTGCGGCTGTTTCAACGCATCAATGATGCCTTCTGAGAATAAGGGGTGCTTCTGCGGCTGATTCATCAGTAAAGCCTGCACAAATCGCGTCAAATCATCCACTGACGAGAATAATCCCGCATTGCCGGCATGAACCCCTAAAATACGCGCTTTGGGATCATGGGTGATTCCTCTGAGTATCTGCCCATCTGCTTGCTTTTGCGTGGGAACGATCTTGTGGCACTGTTCTTTTGAAAATGGCGGGAATCCGCTATTTGACATCCCTAACGGATCTAACACTTCTTCTTGAAAGATTTTGATCAATGGTTGTTGAAAGATTTCTTCTAAGAGAAAACCCAATAGAATAAACCCCGTATCCGTGTATTGCACACGTTGCCCAGCTGAACCGTCACTGGCTAAACCCAGATACGCCTTTTTCAGCTCTTGTGCAGTTAACCGGTCTCGATCAGGAATCCATGTGTGGATAGCCGCGGTATGCGTCAATAGATGCTTGATGGTAACAACTGGATCTTTGAATTCAGGCAGCCATTTATTTAAAGGATCCTCCATTTTAAGTATTCCTTGATCCCAACACTTCAAAATAACAGTCGTTGTGCAGATGACTTTTGTTAAAGATGCGATGTCAAACAGATGTGTTGTTGTCATTTTCTCCGGCTTTGGGAGAACAGATGCCTGCCCCAATGTATAAGTTGCTTGCGCTCCATCCGCAATAAACCGAATCACTGCCCCTGGAAATACGTGGGGCATTTTCTTTTCTATCAATTCCAATGTTTTTGCGTACATGCGCATTCCTTGCTTTCTTTCGATTTTTCCTCACTTTACCTTAGCATGTTTTTTTTCATTCAACATCCACCAGTCAAAAAAAGATACTGCCCTCATGGGATAGTATCTTATGATTCCATATATTAGTTGCAAACCACTAGCTCTTTTTGAACGATAAACCACCATTCAATGCCGATTGCATCATAAGTTGTTAATAATTTACGTTTTTTATCAATAAAAAATTCTTGATTTTCATTCGTTAGATGTTTTTCTAAGCTATCAAGATCTTCTTGACTGATCGAGATTTTCAGGAAGTCCAAACCTAATACTTCGTGGGTCGGTAAATCAATGGTGCCTCCTTGGGCTTGTGTTAAACCAACTTGAAAATCGCCATCATTCAAAAGAAAGGCCTGTTTTTCAGCTTCTTGGGTCTTCAATCCCAATACATCTTCTAAAAATGCTTGTTCCTTAGCCAAATCGCTGACATGTAAATATAATTTACCAAAACGAACATCTGCCGAAAGTTTCGCTGGCTTTTTAGGTGCTGCATTGATCAAGTCTACTTCATTGCTGGGCACTGTTTCTTTATCTTTTGCTGTATAACACACTTCGATCAGATTTCCTTCTGGATCAGCTAGTGTAAAGCCTAATTGATTGTTTTCAAACAATATATCTTCAAATTTCAGATCCCGTTGCTGTACATTTTTAGCAATTGTTGCCGCTTCAGCTAAAGACGCTACTGCCAATACAATGCGTTGCATTTTTTTGATTTCACCTGAATGGTCAGTTGCTCTTGGGCTTTCTTCTAACCATAAAACTTCTTTGGCGTCTCCATTATAACCAAAAATGGCTAATTCATTTTCTTCTCTTTTTAGTTCGAACCCTAAGATATCGCGATAAAACAGGATCGCTTGATCACGGTCTTTGACACGAATTGCAACAGTCAATAATTTGGTGCTGCTCCCCAATAAAAAATCTGTCATTTTTTCTCCCCCTACTTGCATTTGTACTCATTGTACTGATAAAAATCCATTCTAGCAAATGAAATCTATGTCAAAAATACAATTTTTTTTGCATGAAAAGAAAGAAAACCTCATAAATAACAAATAGCCATTTACATACGTATTTTCATGAAGCAAATACTTGCTGAATATGTTGATCAGCGATCACTCAAGCAGTGACTGCCACTTGATCCACCCCAAGAATCTCTGTTCCTGCATGACCGATTTGATCGGTAATACAGACGGTGGAAACCCCTGATAATAAAGCTTTTTGTGCACTACGAACTTTCGGCAGCATACCGCCGGTCACAATATTTGCTTCAATCAAAGCATCCATCTCAGCCAGTGTAACCTTTTGCAACCAGTTGTTTTCTTTCTTGATCCCTGGTACATCTGTCAAAAGAAATAACTTTTCTGCTTGCAGACTGGCTGCTATCTGACAGGCCACTTCATCTGCATTGATATTCAACCACCGTCCCGATTCAGTGATCCCTAGCGGAGCAATCACAGGGATATGCTGCTTTTGTATCAGTAATTGCAATAATGCGGTATTGATTTGCGCCACTTGACCCACAAAACCTAAATAGGCTTCATCGATGACTTGACCTGTGATCAGTTGATCGCATCCAGCATTTAGCCCAATAGCTTGCAAGCCGGCTTTTTGAAAAAGTGTGGTGATCATTGGTTGAACTTGTCCCAAAAGAACCATGCGGGTCACTTCCAAGGTTTGCGCATCAGTTACCCGCAACCCGTTTTTGATGGTGACTGGCAGTGCCATTTTCCCCATCATTTCTGAAATATAATGTCCGCCGCCATGAACAACCACAACTTTCTTACCGGCAGCTTGCCAAGTCTGCACTGTATGAAAAAAATCATCTGTTAAATTATCCGAAGCCACGCCGCCAATTTTGATTACGATCGTTTCCATCCTGATACGCCTCCTTTGATTAAGTATGATACAAGGCGTTGATTTTGACATAGTCATACGTCAAATCACACCCCCAAGCCACGCCTTGCCCGGTCCCTTCTTCTAACGTGACCAAGATCTCGATTTCTGGTTTCGCTAACTGCTCTTGCATCTTTGCCTCATCAAAAGTGATTGGCATCCCTGACTGAAACACATTGATTCCAGCTAGTGAGATCGAAAGAGCATCCGGATCGATGGTCTGACCGCTATAGCCTACAGCACACAGCACCCTCCCCCAGTTGGGGTCTTTGCCAAACAAAGCGGTTTTGACCAATGGCGAACCAACGATCGTTTTGCTGATCATACGTGCCGCTTCATTGGTCACTGCACCGGTTGTTCTGGCTTCAATCAGTTTGGTGGCGCCTTCGCCGTCTTGGGCAATTGCTTTGGCTAATGCTGTCAACACGTGTTGAAACATCTTTTTGAAGGTTTCATAGTCTGATGTCTCTTCTTGAAGTGCCCGCTGACCGGCTAAACCATTGGCTAGCACGAACACCATATCATTGGTGGATGTATCGCCGTCGACAGTAATTTGATTGAAGGTTACTTCTGTCAGCTCTTTGAGGAGCTTTTGCAGCAGATCTGCAGGGATTGCTGCGTCTGTCGTGACAAAAGCCAACATCGTAGCCATATTGGGATGGATCATCCCTGACCCTTTGGCACAACCTGCCATAGTCACTGTTTTGCCGCCGATCTGACTTTGGATCACAATACTTTTTTCAGTTAGATCCGTAGTCAAAATCGCTTTTTGGAAGGCTTGGGGATCACCCGCTTTTTGCAGTTTAGCGATTCCCTTCGCCACTTTCTCCATCGGTAATTGCCGACCGATGATTCCCGTAGAAGCGACAGCGATTTGATCAGATGGTACCGCCAGTTTGTTTGCTGCAGCTCGCACCATCTGCTGTGCGTTACGATAACCTTGTTCTCCTGTACAGGCATTTGCATTACCGGCGTTGACAATCACCCCTCGCAGCTGCCCTGAATCCATCTTTTCTTTGGTTACTTTGATGGGTGCGGCTTGTACTTGATTGGTGGTAAAAACCGCTGCCGCGTTGGCAGGCACTTCTGACACGATCCAACCCAAATCAACTTTGGTTTTTTTTAACCCGCAATGGATCCCGTCTGCATAAAATCCTTTTGGCGACGCAATGTTCCCGGCTATGACTTCCATACTCTTTTCCTCCTGCTTCTCGTGCGCGTGTTCTTTATTTGTATTTCTCTTATGTGATCAAGGATAAATCGGTACTTGCAGCAACCCTGCAGTTTCTGAAAGACCTGCCCAACGATTAAAGGTTTGGATTGCTTGCCCTGCAGCCCCTTTGCCTAAATTGTCGATCACCGCCACAATCGTCACTATGTGCGTGTCCGGATTCAAAGATAGGCCAATATCACAAAAGTTGGTTGCCGTGACTTGTCGCAATTCCGGCATTTTCCCTAATGGCTGTACTCTGACAAAAGCTGCATGCTCGTACGTTGCCAAAAATTGCTGATATATGTCGATCTCTGTCACAGTTCTTTTGACAGGCGCATAGAGCGTCATAAAGATTCCACGTTTCACGGGAATCAAACTCGTTGAAAACTGGATATGTTGCAGCGTTGGATCCCATTGTCGCAATTGTTGCAGGATTTCAGGAATATGCTGATGTTGATTTATTTTATACATTGTCATGTTTTCTGAGGCACACACATAATGACTGCTATCTGTCAAAGATTTACCGGCACCAGACAGCCCTGATTTGCCGTCAAAAATCAGGGTGCCAGCTAACCAATCATTTTGGAGAATCGGTGCTGCCGCTAAAATGGCCGCAGTCGCATAGCACCCGGGGTTAGCAATCAAATTCCCTTGAGGGACGGTGAACTCTGGCACCACATATTCGGCTTTCGCCAACAAGGCTTCATCAGCAGCTTCTTTTTGATACCACTCTTGATAGGTCAAAGGATCTTTTAAACGCAGATCGCCAGATAAGTCGATCACAGGAAAGCCAGCGTCCACAAAATCCGCTGCCAATTTTTTGCTGATACCAGCTGGGGTGGCAAAAAAGACCAGCTCATTTTCTTGCTGAATATATTGGGCATCGTAAGGCAAAATATCTTGATCCACAAAACCACCCAAATGAGGATACATTTTTTTTGCATGTTCATGCATCGTATGACTATGGATCGTACCCACTGTCAACACGGGATGCTGTTGGATCAATCGAACCAATTCAATCCCAGTATATCCTGTTACACCAACGATTGCTGCTTTCAAACGTTTCTTCCTCCTTGCGATAAATTACTTACGATTATAGGCAACTCTCAAAGAGAAGTCAACGGTTATTTATAAATATATTCAAGAAATTCAGTGATTTATTCGTCTTTACCGCCATTCTCCGTTTTTTTATACATTCCTTGCAGCAAACTGGTCTTGCGTCAGCACCTGTCTAAGAATGGCGATACCTGCAGCTGTTTCATCCTCCGTGATGGTTAAGGGGGGCAATAATCGCAGCACCCGACTACCAGCTTTCAACGCCAACAGTTGCGCTTCTCTTAGTTGTTTGATGACTTGCTGCAAGGTATCCGCGTCTGCTAAAACCAGTCCGATCATCAACCCTTTTCCTCGAAGGTCTTTCACGGCGGGCAAGTCTTTTAAGCCGGTCAGTAATTGTTCACTACGTGCCTGGACATTGCGCTGAATCGCTTCGTCGGCAATCAGCTGACAAACCGCAGAAGCCGCAGCCAGCGCTAATTTATTGCCGCCAAATGTCGACCCGTGACTTCCCGGTCCAAAAGCCGTTTTTAATGCTGCTTTACCTACCATCGCACCCACAGGCATCCCATTGCCCAATCCTTTGGCCAATGTGAAAATATCTGGCTCGATCCCGTATTGTTCAAAGGCATAAAACGTGCCAGTACGGCCAATACCTGTTTGAATCTCATCAATGATCAACAACGTACCATTTTCTTTACAGAGGTCTGCTACTGCCCGTACCCATTTTTTCTCGGCTGGAATCACACCGCCTTCTCCTTGTACCAATTCTAAAATGACAGCAGCTGTATCGTCCGTAAAAGCAGCAGCCAATACCGCTGCATCGTTATAAGGCAGATAGGTAAATCCGGGTACCAATGGTCCAAACCCTTCATGGATCACCTCTTGTCCTGTCGCTGTCATTGCACCAAATGTGCGTCCATGGAAGGATTGTTGGAAACTGATGATCTGTGTCCGACCCGTTGCTTTGCGTGCTAATTTCAAAGCAGCTTCATTCGCTTCCGCACCACTATTGCAAAAATAGACAGCATAATCTTGCGACAAGGGTATCTGCTGCACCAATTGGGTGGCCACGGTTTCTTGCAGTTGACTGTTGTATAGGTTAGGCATATGCCAAAGTGTATCTGCTTGTTTCAATAGTGCTTGCTGAACGACCGGATGCCCATACCCCAAATTGACCACACCGATCCCGCTTGTAAAATCCAGATATTGTTGTCCATGTTCATCTTTGACGTAACTGCCTCGGCCTTCGACAATCTCAAAAGGGAGTCTATTGTAATTAGGAAATAAGTGACTCATGCTACCACGCTCTTTCGTTTTATGTATTAATATACATAAAATCCCTATATTTAGCAATATTTATTTACGATTCATCAATATTTATTCAAAAAAACCATCAATTGAAACGATTTGCCAGCTGAATCATCTCTTTAAAAAGTGCGTTTTCAGCTTTTGCGAAGATAAAAATATCCACAAAAAAAAATCAGTTAGATAGGCGTCTAACTGATTTTTTATAAACTTTTATTCTATTTATTTATGCATGATATTTCCTTATGCAGCGTCTTCTGAAAACTGACTATTATAAAGGTCCGCATAGAAGCCGTTTTGGGCCATCAATGATTCATGATTTCCTGTTTCAACGATCGATCCATGGTTCATCACAATGATATTATCCGCGTCACGAATCGTTGATAGACGATGGGCAACCACGAAGCTGGTTCTGTTTTCTAACAAACGTCCCATCGCTTTTTGGATCAAGATTTCTGTTCGAGTATCAACACTTGATGTTGCTTCATCTAAGATCAAGACATCTGGATCCGCCAAGAATGCCCGGGCGATAGTGATCAGTTGCCGTTGTCCTTGAGAAATATTGCTGGCTTCTTCATTCAAGACTGTATCATACCCTTCAGGCAATTTACGGACAAAGTCATCCACATGGGCTGCTTTGGCTGCAGCAATCACTTGCTCTTTGGTTGCTTGTTCATTGCCGTAATGAATATTGTCATAGATGGATCCTGTAAATAGCCAAGTATCTTGTAAAACCATGGAGATATTGCTGCGCAATTCGTCCCGAGTCAAATCACGGGTATCCTTGCCATCATAACGAATACTACCGCCGCTGACATCATAGAAGCGTTCCAACAAGTTGATCAATGTGGTTTTACCCGCACCCGTTGGTCCAACAATAGCCACCATCTCTCCGGCTTTGACATCTAAATTGAAGTCAGTCATCAATAATTTGTCTGGGCTGTAACCAAATTGGACATGGTCAAAACGTACTTTATATTCGGTATCTTCCACTGGCAATCCAGAAACGTCATCGGTCATTTCTTCTTCATCGAGGACTTCAAAGACCCGTTCAGCAGAAGCAACCGTTGATTGGATCGTATTCAATAAGCTGGCAATTTGCGTGATTGGTTGTGAGAATTGATTGGTATATTGCAAGAATGCTTGTACATCCCCTAATGTCATATTCCCATTGGCTACTTTGATCCCGCCAAGAACAGCAACAAAAACATAGCCTAAGTTTTTGATGAAGTTCATTAGAGGCATAATGATCGCTGAGATAAATTGTGCTTTCCAACCGGCTGCATACAAACGATCGTTTTCTTCTTCAAAAACAACTTGGTCGGCAGCTTCATGGTTGAAGGTTTTGACGACTGTATGGCCGCCATAAGTTTCTTCTACTTGGTCATTCAACAAACCCAAACTTTTTTGTTGCGCGGCAAAGAATTTTTGCGATTTTGGTGCCACGATCATCACGACGATCAAGCTTAATGGTACAGTCGCCAATGCGACTAAGGTCAATTGCCAACTAATCGTCAACATCATCCACAATACACCGACAAAGGTCACGATACTGGTAATAAATTGGGTCAAGTTTTGTTGCAATGTGCTGGCAATGTTATCCATATCATTGATTGCCCGAGACATGATATCCCCGTTTGAGTGCGTATCATAATAAGAAATCGGTAAACGGTTCATTTTTTCATCTAAATCACGACGCAATTCATAGACTGTCCGTTGAGAAACTCGGGTCATAATGAACTGTTGCAAGAAGTTAAAGACGGCAGAAATCACGTACATACCGATCGCGATCAAAATAATTTGAGCGACTTTATCAAAATCGATAGGAAATTCAGTGACTGTTTGACCGGCTTGCATTTGTTGTGCACCAATCATTACCCCTTTAAAAATTTCAGTGGTAGCTTCCCCTAAGATCTTTGGTGTTTGGATTTGGAAAATAACGGCAGCAATAGCTAAGACGAATACAGCGATGATCGCCATTGACCGTTTGGACATATAGCCGAAGAGCCGTTTAACCGTGCCCCAGAAATTCTTGGCTTTTGGTCCTTTGGCCCCTATATTTCGCCCAGGTCCGCCACCCATTGGTCCACCGCGGTGGCTTTGATTTGTGTTGGTTTTCTTTTCACTCATGCAAGATCCTCCTCTCTCAATTGTGAAGAAACGATTTCTTGATAGGTTTCATTTTCTCCTAACAGAGTTTCATGGTTGCCTTTGCCTACCAACTGGCCTTCATCAAGGACCAAGATCGTATCAGCATCCATAACTGTACTGACCCGTTGTGCCACTACCACCATGATACTGTCTTGCATATCCCGTTTTAAAGCGGCCCGCAGATTGGCATCAGTTTTGAAATCCAATGCAGAGAAAGAGTCATCAAAAACATAAACGTCAGCTTGTTTGACTAACGCACGAGCGATTGCTAAGCGTTGCCGTTGTCCACCAGAGAAATTGCCCCCGCCTTGTTCAACACGACTTTCAAGTCCATCTTCAAGCGCTGAAACAAAATCTTTGGCTTGTGCGATTTCCAAAGCTTTCCAAATTTCTTCTTCTGTTGCATCTGGTTTCCCATAACGCATATTTTCTCGAATCGTGCCTGAGAAAAGGACAGCTTTTTGTGGGACGAAACCTACGACTTCTCTCAAATTATGTTGGGTCACAGCGGCGATGTTGGTCTCATTGATTGTGATAGCACCCGTTTCGACATCAAACAAACGCGGCAATAAATTGACCAATGTTGTTTTCCCAGAACCTGTACCACCAATGATTGCAACAAAGTCACCAGATTTCGCTTCAAAATCAATGCCTTCTAGGGCTGATTTTTCGGCGCCTGGATAGCGATAGCTGACCTGATCAAAGCGTAAGGAAGCTTGATCGCCTTTCAACGCCAATGTTTCTGGTGATTGGGGATCTAAGATCTCGTCTTCTTCATTTAAGACTTCATTGATCCGATCAGCAGATGCTTGCGCTCTTGGCACCATAACGAAAATCATAGATAACATCATGAAGCTGATTAAGATTTGCATGGCATAGGTCATGAAAGCAATCAAATTCCCTACTTCCAAGGTCATTTCTGCAATATAGTGACCCCCAAACCATGTGATCGCAATATTGGTCCCACTCATGATCAATGTCATCAACGGCATCATCAACGCTACGATCGTATTTACTTTAATGGCTGTTTGGGTGTAATCTTTGTTGGCATCGTCAAAACGATTGGCTTCATATTTTGTTTTGTCAAAGGCCCGAATCACTCGGACACCAGTCAATCCTTCACGAAAAACCAAGTTTAAGCGGTCGGTTTTCTTTTGCATGCTTTTGAACAGTGGAACCGCAAAATACATGATGCCGCCAACCAATACCAGCATGACAGGAATGACTACTAGGAAAATCCGTGTCAATTGGGCATCTTTTTGGTATGCCAAGAAACTTGCGCCAATCAATGTGATTGGTGCATTGATCATCATCCGCAAGAACATTTGCGTCACCATTTGAATTTGGTTGACGTCATTTGTGGTCCGCGTGATCAATGATGCGGTTCCGAACTTATCAAATGCCCGAGCAGAAAAGTTTTCGACTTTTTGGTAAATATCAGAACGTAATTTTTGTCCTAATTTTTGTGATTCACGGGTGGCAAAATAAGTATTGCCTAATGCTGCCAAGATACTGATCATTGAAAAACCAACCATATAAAAACCAGTTTTCCAAATATAATCGATATCACCCGTTGCAACCCCGTTGTTGATAATATTTGATGTCAATGTTGGCAAATACAGATCTGCCACTACTTGAATCACCATAAACACGACCGCCATCACGATGGATATGGCCGATACGCGTTTGATCAATTTAATCATGTGTTTCCCCTCTTTCTTTCTTTGCGCCGTCTCTTAACCAACGAACTTTGCTATTGAAATCTGACATCGCCAATGATACATCATAGGCCGGATCCGCTTGTAGATGGCGATACGCTTCGGTGATCGTTGAAAAAACTGTATGCATTAATAATTGGACCAGTAATTTCAACTCATGATCGTCATTGACTTTCAATAGATCTTTATCGATTTCAGACAAAAACTCAGTTTGTTCTTTTTTCCGTGTTGCTTGCCGTTCTTGGTGGTGGGCTTTGTTCATCTTTTTATGTATTTCTGGCATTACTTTATGGAAGGACCGATAATCCATGCTCAAAAATAGGTTGCGATAGAAATTGGCATTTTTGCCTTTTAATACTTCCTCGATCATCCGCGAAAAATACCATTCAAATCCGGCGAACAAATCACCTTCTTCATGTTGGATCGATCGAATCAAATCTCTTTGGCTATCACTTTTCAAGGTGTGAAAGTAATAGTAGTACAAGTCTTCTTTATTTTCGAAATACTGGTAGAAACTGCCTCTAGGTATTTCAGCTTCTTTAATGATCGTAGCAATAGAAGCCTCTTTAAGGGGCAACCGAGAGAATTCTTTCTTCGCTGCATTCATAATACGTTTTTGCTTTTCAGCAGGCAGGTGAAAAAATGTTTCTGTTGGCAATCAAATAATCTCCTTTCACTTTGATTGAATAAATCACATCGTTCGAATATGACACATCGTCATATGACACTGTGTCATTATACACCCTATCGCTAAGATTGCAAGCAATTAAATTTGAAATTTTTATGAATATCTTTTTTATGATTTCTTTATTCACAAAGAATAATTGAAATGAAAAATATGATTATTTTCAAAGAGCACAAAAACACTGCACAAGTATACTTCCCTGTGCAGTCTGAAAATATTTATTCTTCCTAATAAAAAATAACAACTATTTCTTTTTCCTTCTCCAAAAAATGATGGCGACCAATAAAAGCAAGACAATGCCCGCTATCAGTAGTACTGGACTTTTGGTTTCATTGGTTTTAGGCAGCCGGTCGGTGTTCTGTTCTGGTGTTGCAGTTGTTGATGTTTCGCTCTGACCTTCGCTGCTTGCGACAGTCTCGACTGTCGTATCCGTCGTCTGCTGGTCGACATCACTTGATTCAGTCGTCACCGTTTCAGGCAGATACAACGATTCATTGACAGCATGAATGATCCATGCGATTCTTCCCGGGAACAACGTTTTATCACTAGACTGTGCCTCAACTGTATCTAAGTGTGTCAAAATCGAGGTCAGCCATTCGTCAGAAACAGCTTGATTGATTGTAAGAAAAATACCATTTGCCGGGTATAAAGTACTCAGATAATCTTTTAATTGGGCAATATCTGGAATCATGGCAGAAAAAGTGGAATAGCTGCTGGGATCAAAAACCAGTTGGGGTTCGATCGCTGTCCACGATAACGATTGATCAATAAACAAAGCCCGCACGATTTTCCCAAGAAAGCCAATATCAAACCCCATCGCATCACTAGAATACCGTAAAGCGAGCTGATTGGCTTGGGCCAATTGTTCATCTGACAACTGATCCAATTCCGCTTGTGTCAAAGCTGTAACGCTGCCTCCGCTGATACCTGTCTGCAATCCTTGGCGCATCTCACTGGGTTGTTCTTGCATAGAAAATGTTTGTATGTCTGCTTCATCGCCAGTTTCTTCTTGAATCGCCGCGATAACAGATGCTGCATCGATCGTTTCGGTTGTTGCCTCAGTCACGGTACTTTGCGTGCCGGTATCCTCACTAGAGGAACTGGTTTGTGTAACAGATTCGCTACTAGCATCGCTGATGATTGGTTGGCTTGATTCCAATGTCTGCAAGGTATCAATACTTGTGTCCTCCTCCGCCAACGTCGTTAAGGGCAATAAGAAAAGGATACAGCAACTCAGCCAAAATACTTTTTTCATATGTCTTCTCCTCCAACAAGATCCCATATTTGTAACAAAACTGTAACATAAGACGAAATAATCAGCAATCGATTTACCTAAAACTTAAAAAAAACCCCCATCTTATGAAAAGATGGGGTACTGCTTATTTCACATTAAAAACTGCTTCGCCCGCTTTTGTATGACCAGTCTTCAACATATCTACCGCAGAAACGGCATCCATATTGGTGACCATCACTAGCATCTCAGAAGCTTTTTGATGTTGTGCCAATTGTTCAAGATCAACTTGTGCGACTTGCGTTGCCGGTGTTACTTCTTGTCCAACTTCCACCATTACTTCAAATGGTGCGCCTTTCAACTCTACGGTATCAACGCCCATATGCAATAATATTTCTAATCCAGAGGTTGTTTTGAACCCAATCGCGTGTTTTGTAGGAAATACTGTCGTGACGGTACCTGATACTGGTGCATAGATTGCCCCATCTTCAGGCAAGACGAAGTACCCATCCCCCATCATTTTTTGACTAAATACTGGATCACCTGATTCTGCCAATGATTTGGTTTGACCGTTTGCTACCGCATATAAAGTAGCTGTTGTCGATTGTTTTGGTGTTTCGTTTGTACTTTGTTCAGTTGTCGTTTCTTTTGGCGCATCAGCAGATGTGTCCACTGCCTGAACCGCTGCCAATCGATCTTTCGGAATACCAAAGAAGTAAGTAGCAACAAATCCACCTGCATAACCTGCCAACAATCCAAAGATATAACCTAACCAACGACCATTGGCAATCAAGGGAATCAATGCCATCCCAGATGGGCCAATAGCAGTAGCACCGACATTAGAGATCGCGCCAATCACTGCGCCGCCGATCCCGCCACCGATACAGGCGGTAATGAATGGTCGGCCCAATGGCAACGTCACACCATAAATCAATGGTTCACCAATACCAAGGATCCCAACAGGCAATGCACCTTTGATCATTTCTGTTAGTTCTTTATCTTTTCTAAGGCGAACCCACAAGGCCAATGCAGCACCGACTTGGCCTGCACCTGCCATTGCAAGGATCGGTAACAATTGAGTACTTCCAGTTGCTTCAATCATTTGGATATGGATTGGGGTCAAGATTTGGTGCAGACCAAACATCACCATTGGCAAAAAGGCTGCGCCTAATACAAAGCCAGAAAATGCACCACCAACACTCAATACCCAATTGATCGAGCCCACTAAACTATCTGAAATCACACCTGCCAGTGGCATGATCAAGAAAATTTCTGCCAACCCGATGATCAAAAGACACAAGGTCGGTGTCACGATGATATCGATTGCTTCGGGAATCACTTTATGCAAAACAGATTCTAATTTTGCCAATAACCACACTGCAAAGATCACACCTAAGATCCCGCCTTGGTTGGCAACTAACGCTTCACCCGTAAACAAGTTTTGGATCGGTGCATCTGGATTCATACCAGATAATAGGATCACAGAACCAATCACACCACCCAATGTTGGGTTGGCTTTAAAGACTTGGGCAGCATTGACCCCAGTGAAGATCGCTAGGTAAGCAAACATACCGTTCTTCAAAATATTCAAGATCATGACATAATAGTTCCATGTATCACCATCGATTGTGCCTGCCGTGATCATATTCGTCATCACAGAAGCAATACCTGCAACCAAGCCCGCGCCAACAAAGGCTGGAATCATCGGTACAAAAATATTAGAGATATCTTTCAACAATGATTTGATTGGTGATTGTTTTTGTTTGGCCTTTTGGGCAGCTTTCATTTCCGCTGCCTTCGCATTTAATGCATCTTTGCCTGATAGATGCGATTGAGGAATCTCTTGGCCTAAATCAACACCTGCTTGCGCCACCATCGCATTGGCTACTTTGTTGACTTTTCCGGGACCGATGATCACCTGTAACTGCTCATCATTGACGACCCCCATCACACCAGGAATATCTTTAAGCCCTTGTTGATCGACTTGGTCATGGTCACGGACAGTCATGCGGACCCGGGTCATACAATGATTGACCGTTTCCACATTGTCCATTCCACCAGAGGCAGCAAATATTTTTGCCGCTAATTCTTCAACTGTTAATGTATCTTTTGCCATTACCCTTCTCCTCCAATCGCTATCTTCACAAAATCATTGCCCGCAGTTAGTTTGCTTTGGGCGTCTTCCTTCGTACTATCCGTCAACAGCATCACAATAGCTAATTTCACATTTTGATCTGCTTCTTCAAAATACGCGGCTGCTGTTTCATAGTCGGCTTCGGTTGCTTGCATAATGATGCGTTTGGCACGTTCGACCAATTTATCATTTGTCGCTTTCACATCGACCATTAGGTTATTATACACCTTACCGATACCAACCATCGAGATTGTTGAAATCATATTCAAAATCAATTTCTGCGCTGTCCCTGATTTCAATCGTGTCGAGCCTGTCAAAAATTCTGGGCCACAATCGACTTCGATCGGAAAACTTGCATGAGCTGAAATTTCTGCCTGTTTGTTGCAGGCGATCGTTGCTGTTGTTGCGCCTACTTGATTGGCGTAGTCTAATGCGCCGATCACATAGGGGGTACGACCGCTTGCAGCAATACCAACCACCATATCTTTATCTGATAAAGCCAAATCGACCAAATCTTGTTTCCCTAACGTCATCGAATCTTCGGCACCTTCAACAGCAATCGTCATGGCTTTTTCACCACCGGCAATCAAACCTACCACTAATTCAGGTGCAACACCAAACGTTGGCACACATTCTGCAGCATCTAAGACGCCCAAACGGCCGCTAGTACCTGCGCCTAAATAAATCAAGCGTCCGCCTTTTTTTAGTGAAACGATGCTGGCCTCGATCACCTTTTCGATACTTGCCAACTCTTTTTCTACGGCAGCAGCGACTTTTTGGTCTTCGCGGTTCATCTTTTGACAGGCTTCAGCAATTGTCATCTCATCTAAATTGGTGGTCTCATTGTTTCGTCGTTCTGTCGTTAAGTTGTCTAAATTGATTTTACTCATTCTCTTCATCTCTTTCTATTTTAAATTGCATTCCTGCATGTATATGTTGGATCAATGGTACATCTGCATCAATCACTTGTGCTGCTACATTGACCCGCGGATCGGCTGGCAGGACACTTTTACAAACTTGAATTTCACCCATATAACGTAAATACAGTTCATTGTCGATAGTGACTGCCCCTTTTTGACGCAGCTGAGGGGCTTCGGCTTTGACCATGCGTACTTCGCCAAAACGTGCATCGGCACTTCGCAAGACATCTCTTGCTTCATCTTGCCGGTTTTGATGCATGCCTACTACATTGTCCAAATAGGCTGACCCACAATCTTTGACTCTTAAAGTGATGAAACCATTTTGCAGATAATCATTGAACTGCTTGATACTTTGCGGAGTCAATCCGCCATCGCCGATATATACAGCATCCACGGTTCCAGATTGTTGCATGGCTATCGCAGCTGCAAACGGCGACATGTCACGATGATCCTCCAATGTTGGCAAACCTGCATATAAAGGCCCGCGGAGACGGTCATCTCCAGGCACAAAAACTTGAACATAGAACCCTTGGTCTTTCAGCCAACGATTTTTTTCTTGGACCCATTGCGCATCCAATCCCGTTTCCGGTCGCGGATAATAATTGTGCCACGCTTCTAACTGAGTGAAATCAGCATCATATGCACGAAGTTCATGGACATCTTTTTCGGTCAATGTACTGGCATTCAATGCAATCCGCATCTGACGTGAAAACTGAGCGATTTGGCGATTGTCGATCGCATAATCCATCCGCAGACCGGTAACACCAAGGGTGAGCAAATCTTCTAAATGATCGATCGAAAAACCTGCTTCTGCTAGCGCATTACCAGAAATATCGACCATTAAAGATAGTTGGTGTTTTTTGGCAAATGCACCAATCACACCTAGTCGTTTACGATAGCTAGCGCTATCATCTTCCGGAATATGCATCGAAGTAAACATTCCTTTGAAGGATACAGCCAATTCTTCCATCTGGGCTAGATCAGACTGTGTTAAATCTTGATTCATAAATACAGAAAAGCCAAACATCTCTTCTCCTCCTTTAAAGATATCAACAAGTGATACCGTTTTCTACAAATGCATTATAACTGACTATTCTTTTTAATGCAACTATATTTCATAAAATATTTAACTTTTTAGAAATAACGTTTCATATCATAAGAAATGTTTACGCCCCTGAACATTCTTATGCCGATATTTTACTAGTTGTGGTACACTTTATAAGGAATGAAATTTATATGTTTCAGTATTATTTACATAGTAGGAGGAGTCACATCATCAATGATTACAATGGATGATATTATTCGCGAAGGCAATCCGACTTTACGCGAAATAGCCAAAGAAGTACCTTTTCCCTTAAGCGATGAAGATATCGCATTAGGAAAAGACATGATGACATTTTTAGAAAACAGCCAAGATCCCATCAAAGCAGAAGAACTTGAATTGCGGGGCGGGGTTGGATTGGCTGCCCCACAATTGGATATCTCAAAGCGCATCACTGCCGTTTTGGTCCCTAGCAGCGATCCAGAGAACCCTGAACCAGAGTTTAAAGATGTGTTGTATAACCCCAAAATTTTGAGCCACTCGGTCCAAGAAGCTTGCTTAGGCGAAGGAGAAGGTTGCTTGTCTGTTGATCGCGAAGTGCCTGGTTATGTCGTTCGTCACGCACGCATCACGATCAGTTACTACGACATGAATGGCACGAAGAAAAAAGTACGTCTGAAAAACTATCCAGCCATCGTCATTCAACATGAGATCGACCATCTAAATGGCGTGATGTTCTATGACCATATCAATGAAAAAAATCCTTTCTCATTAAAAGAAGGTATCTTAGTGATCGATTGATCGCGCAGCACAAAAAGCCGCAACCATTAAAATGGATTGCGGCTTTTTTGTTTCTAAACTAAATTTAATTGCCTTTTGCCAACTGCACTTGGTGCTCTGCTTTGATCTTGGCTAATAATTCTGGCTGTTGGAATAAATCCAATGCCGTCAATGCCAACAATTCGGCTGCGACGGCAATCGATTGCAACCCCTTGTCACTTTTGGCAGCTGCTTTAAATTCTTCTGAATGGCCAGCAATATAGTCATCTGAGATTGATACCGTTGGTTGGATCGTTGGGATGACTTGACTGACATTTCCTACATCAGAAGAACCTAAACTTGTTTTAGCTTCAGTATCGATTTCAGCTTCTGGCACCCCTGCTTCAGTCGCGTGGGCAAAGAAAATCTCATCAAAGCTTGGCGTCACGATCACGTCATCCACAGAATTTTGGAACAAACCGAAATCATATGTCGTACCTGTCGCTAATGCCGCGCCTTTGACAATGTTTTCCACTTTTTCATAGACTTCATTCAAGGTTGCACGATTGCTGGCCCGTAAATAGAAGCGACCTGCTGCATATTCAGGCACCACATTGGCAGCAACCCCACCATCAGTGATCACACCATGGATATTGACATCTTTTGGCAGGTGTAAACGCAAGCCGTTGATTCCATTAAAGACTTGGATCAACGCTTCTAAGGCATTGATGCCTTTTTCTGGTGCAGCAGCTGCATGAGAAGCCCGTCCATAGAATTTGATATCAACGGGATCATTGGCCAATGAAGCAGTTGTTTTGCCATACCGATGCGCAGGGTGGACACAGAGCGCTGCATCGACATCATCAAAAAATCCTTCACGGACAAAACTGCCTTTTGCTGACCCATTTTCACCGCCTTCTTCGCCAGGCGTACCATAGACGCGAATCTCGCCGCCGATCTCATCGACAAATGCTTGCAACGCACTTGCAGCCAACACAGAATAGGTGCCAAACAAGTTGTGTCCACAAGCGTGTCCAATGCCCGGCAACGCATCAAATTCTGCAAGAAACGCGATCACAGGCCCTGGTTTGCTGCTTTGGTATCGGGCATCAAAGCCCGTTCGATGACCTGCGACATCTTTTTTCACAGTGAATCCTTCTTTTTCAAGTTGTGCGATCAATGCATCTGAAGAATAAAACTCATAATTGCTGACTTCAGGGTGGGCATGGATATCTAGTGCTAGTGCTTGATATTCCGGTAATCGTTCTTGAATAAATGTTTTGATCGTTGTATTTTTTGTGGTTGTTGCGACTGTCATAATCAAATCTCTCCTTTTCATCGTTCCTGTACTCATTCCTGTTTTTTGTGTAGTGCTCATTCGCTGGCTATTTCACGCCGAAGGTTTCCCATGCTGGTACACTTGAGCCTTTTGAGGTTTCTTCGATCACTTTTTTCGTTTCATCCGTTTGATAAGCTGCAACCACTTTTTGATAGACTTCGTTGTCTTCATCTTCTTTGCGGGCAGCAATAATGTTTACGTAAGGACGGGCAGTGTCATCTACTGGCTCTAAGAAAATCGCATCTTCCGTTGGAACAAAACCAGCATCGACAGCCATTCCACTATTGATGACTGAGATATCAACGTCTGATAATGCTCTTGCCGTCTGTGCAGCATCTAATTCAGAGATATCTAAGTTTAGACTGTTTTCGGTAATATCTGCGACAGTAGGTGTTTGTCCAGCGGCTTCGTCCACCTTGATCAAACCAGCTGTTTGCAGCAACAACAATGCCCGACCACCGTTTGTGACATCGTTAGGGATGGCGACTTTGGCACCTTCCGTCAAATCTTTGACATCCGTGATTTTGTCGGAATAAATCCCCAATGGTGCATTGACGGTATTTCCGATCGAAACCAAATCTGTACCGAATTCTTCATTATAATTGTCTAAGAAAAATTGATGCTGAAACGAATTGAGATCGATCGATCCATCGGCTAACGCTTGGTTCGGTTGATTGTAATCAGAAAATTGCACGTATTCAAGATTGATCCCTTCCTCTTCCAGGCGTGCTTTGACGCTATCCCAGACATCAGTATCTGCACCGATCAACCCTAATTTCACGGTGACTTCTTCTTGTGAAGAATCGGTTGAAGCGCTGCTGCTGTTGCCACATCCGCTAAACAATAATAGTGCTGCCCCTAATACGACTGCTTGAATCCATTTTTTCATTCTTTCTTCCTCCATTGTATCGATAATTTTTTGAATCAATGTGACACACGTTTCACAAGAATATTGCTGACAAATTGACTGATGAAAACCAATACCAAAATGATCAATGTCGCCATGATCGTGACATCGCTTTGGAATCGATTGTAACCACGCGTGATTGCCAAATTGCCTAACCCGCCTGCACCAACTGCGCCAGCCATTGCAGTCAGACCAATGACATTGATGATCGTTAATGCGGACACGCGGATGATTCCCGCTAATCCTTCTGGCAAGTACACTCTGAAGATAATGCCGACAGGACTCGTCCCCATCGCTTCAGCTGCTTCAATGACGCCTGGATCAACTTCCAACAAAGCAATTTCGATCTGACGTGCAAAGAAAGGGATAATACCGGCAATCAATGGAACCAATGCGGCGGTTTCACCAATCGTGGTACCGACGATCAACCGGGTGAATGTGCCCAGCAAGGCCAATAAAATGATAAAAGGTATCGAACGTATGATATTGATCACTTTATCCAAAATCTCAAACAACCCGCGATTTTCTAAAATACCTCCTGGTCTTGTGACCACTAAGACAATACCTAGTAAAATACCCAAGATCCCGGCAATCAATGCTGTCCAAAACGTCATATACAACGTTTGGATCGTAGCGGTCACAAACTCATCTGAGATAGCTGCGACGTTTGGAAAATAACGTTCAAATAATGTCCCCATCTAAAATCCTCCTTCAATTACATTGTTCAATGGTTCTGCATGATTCTCTTTGATGATGTTGGTGTAAACACCTTGTTCTTTCAAATAAGCCAAAGCTCGTTTTCGTTGCTGATATTCTCCAGATAGACTCACAATCAAACTGCCGATCGGCACTTCTTGCAAAATCTCCACATTGCCATACAAAATATTGGTCGTGACTTTATAACGACTATACAATTGCGCAATGAGTGGTTCGTTGGTTTGATCCCCAACATAGGAAAGTTCTACCAGCCATTCGTTCGGCGCCAATGCAGAAAACTTGGTACTGCCTAAGATCGTTTCTAACGCTTGATCGATATGCGTCGCTGTCCGAATAAAATCTTTCGTCAAAGGTTTTTCTGGCTGACTGAAAATTTGGACGCTGGAACCTTGTTCAATCACTTCGCCATTTTCCATAACTGCCACTTTATTGCAAATTTCCTTGACGACTTGCATTTCGTGGGTAATGATCACGATCGTCAGACCTAACTTACGGTTCAATTTTTTGAGTAATGCCAAAATCTGTAAGGTGGTTTTAGGATCTAATGCACTCGTTGCTTCGTCGCAGAGCAGAATCTGCGGATCGTTGGCTAAAGCTCTCGCAATGGCGACCCGCTGTTTTTGCCCTCCAGATAATTGACTGGGAAACGCTTGGGCTTTTTCTTCCAATCCAACAAGTGCCAATAATTCTGTCACTTTTTGACGACGTTCCTGTTTGGATCTGCCTGCATATTTCAGCGAGAAATCCACGTTGTCAAAAACATTGCGACTGTCCATCAAGTTGAAGTGCTGAAAGATCATCCCGATCGTTTTCCTTTTTTCACGCAATGCTTTTGCAGATAATGTTGTCAGATCCGTCCCATCTACAACGACTTGTCCTTGCGTGGGTCGCTGCAAGAGATTGATTACCCGTACCAAGGTACTTTTCCCCGCACCTGAATAACCAACAATTCCGTAGACATCCCCTTTATCCACTTCTAATGAAACATCTCTGACTGCTTGGATCGCAGTTTTTTTCGGTTGATTGAATGTAACTGATATATCTTTTAACGAAATCATATGTTTCCTCCTCCTACTGTCCTGTTTAAGCAAAAAAAGCGTCCTCAAGCAAACCACCAATTGATTTGCTTGAGGACGCCTTTTTGCGTGTTACCACCTCTGTTCAAGCCTTGTTCACACAAGACTCCTTTTCAAGTACTTTCATACTCTAGCCTGATAACGGTCGCTGCCGTCGCCGCCTTGCAATTATCTGCTCGGGACGAATCACTCCTTGGCCATTTTCTATCCGTGTTTTTTTGCTTCTTTTCAGCTGCCGAAGCTCTCTGTTAAAAAAACTGCCGTATATACTTACCAATTCATTGTGTTTGATCCTATTTGTTTGGTTGCTGTTTTTTTGTACAAAAAAAGTCCTTTTACTAGCATAAGCTAATAAAAGGACGAATATTCGCGGTACCACCTTTTGTTTGGAAAGTTGCCTTTCCCTTTGACCCAACATCTGACAAAACAGAGATTGGCGCTCATGCTATCGGTCGAGCTGTCCGTGATTGCCTACTTATCGACAATCAATCCTCCAAGGCCATTGTTCAACGCTTCTGACTTAACTCTTTCCACCAAACAGAGTCTCTCTTTGAAGTTTCGACGCTTACTTTCCTCATCAACGAATCTATTTATTCTTGTTGTCATGTACTTTACTGGAAAAAAAGCAGCTTGTCAACTGCAAAAAACATTTTTTTATTTCCGAGACAACACTTGTGCATAACGACCTTGCCAGATGCCTTCATACCAATCAATGATTGCAGCCGCTGATAATCCATTGCTAGGGTAGGTACTTGTGGCTTGCGTGTATACCATATTTTCATAGCCCAAGCCATGGGCAAATTTCATCGTACCATCTATACAATACTCGGTTTGGGCGCCCACAAATTCAATTTTTTTGACACCTAAATCAACCAGTGTTTCTTGCAAATTTGTATGAAAAAAACTATTGGCATGGGTCTTTCGAATAGACGTATCTGTCGGTGCATGATGCAGATCGGGATGCAGCTGCCACGACGTTGTTCCATAAATCAGCCCTTCATCTTCATGTTGAACAAAAATGATTGGCCGCGCAGCTGCACGATAACGATCGATTCTTTGATTCACAAAAGTCAGTAATTCCTGCAGATGATCGAGGATTGATCCATTTTCGCTGCAGACCCCATTTTGCAGATCAATCACCAACAATACCTCTGCCATACACGCACACCTAGTTTTGATAAAGCATGCCTTCTTCCTTCAGTAATGCTTTGGCTTTCGTCAAATCAGCTGCGTCTTGATACCTCAAGGTATGCAGATGGATGCCATTCGTCAAATCTGACAATAAGCGCGCCTCTGCATGCCGCGTTCTCGTCATAAAATCCGTCACGTCTTGCGCCGTTTGGATACGCAGGCTGCCAGTTAATTCACCATAGATATCATGTTCAACGATCACATCTAATACTTCTAGATTGCAAGCAACAAAAAGCCTTAATTCTGCTTCTGTTTGTTCTGGCGTATGCTGAACAGCGATTTTTGTGACGTTCCCTTCTGTTGACATCAAGGCTTGCAGACGATAGCCTCTTGCAGTGGCTACGATGTCTTCACCAGCTGCGCGCATCAGGGCGATATCACCGACAATGATTTGCCGACTGACACCTAATGATTGCGCCAACTTACTGGCGCTGATGGCTTTGTCTGCCTTTTGCAAAACCATTAAAATGTGGTTGCGTCTAGTCGTACCATCCATTGATCATTCCTCCATTCTTTGGTTTTGGTACGTTTTTGAATGGGCCATGATCGATTCAAAAGAGGCAACGATCGTGTCTTCAAATGCCTTGTTTGATACTGCTTGACGAACATTTTCCAACACCTTGGCCTCCCGATTCTCGTCTAAGATCGGTGTTTGGGTCGTTTTTTTGACTTGTACGATCTCGTTGACTGTGGTCATACGTTTTTCTAATAAGTGCGTGATTTGCCAATCGATTTGATCGATTTCTTGACGTAATCCGTGCAATGGATCTACAGATTCTGTTTCATTCAAATCAATCGTTTTAATGACGCGGGCTGGGTTGCCGGCAATCACGACATTATCAGGAAATGATTTGGTCACGACACTGCCTGCACCGACAACGACATTGTTGCCCAATCGAACCCCAGGCACGATCGTAGCGGCTCCACCGATCCACACATTGTCACCAATCACGATAGGGGCACCCAATTCTAGCCCACTATTGCGCTTGACAGGATGTAGGGGGTGCGTTGCGGTAAACAAACGAACATTAGGGGCAAACATACAGTTGTCGCCAATAGTGATTGGGCAAACATCTAGCAGGATACAATCATAATTGGCATAAAAGTTTTTGCCAACTGAAATGTTGTAGCCATAATCAAAACGCACATTAGGCTCGACGTGAATACGACCGCTGACTGAACCAAAGGTTTCTTTCAGCAACTGCTCTTTGATTTTTTCATCCGTTTCTTGATTGATCAAGTTCATTTGCTCGCGGGCGTATTTCCGATCTGCAGTCAATTCTGGATCTGGTGCAAAATATAGCTCGCCAGCAATCATTTTTTCTTTTTCTGTCCGTTCTGTCATTGATTTTCCTCCGTTATATGCCCATTGTTCATGTTCTTCAATGGCTGATTTTTGTTCAAACTAAAGCAAAGACCGTTTCCCCTCGTGCCAAGACCTGGTCAGCAGTGATTCCTCTGATTGGGGTCTCGTTGATCACCAACACTGAAGGGGTCTGTTGATATTGGATCAGTCCCGCAAATGGATAAACTTGCAGCGAGGTACCTACGACAACCAGTAATTCAGCTTGGGCCACAGCAGTGATCGCAGCTTCGATTTGCGCGTCTGCAAACCCTTCTTCATAAAGCACGATATCCGGGCGAATCTGTCCCCCGCACCCTTGATGATGCCAATCCTTCAGATAAGCTTCCCACGGCACATTCTGACCGCATCTTCTGCAATAACAGTGATACAAGCTGCCATGAAAATCGATGCAATGTTGGCTGCCAGCTTTTTTATGAAGACCATCAATATTTTGCGAAACTACCCAGACAGGTCGGGTCTTTTCTAAATCTGCGATTTTCTGATGGATCACATTTGGTTGGGCATCTGGATGATATAAATGTTGAACGAATCGATAAAAGGTATCAGGCTCATTGACCATGCATGTATGACTCAATAAGTATTCGGGTTCCTGAATCCCTTGATATACTCCTTTTAATGAGCGATAATCGGGGATGCCTGAAGGCGTTGAAACCCCTGCACCTGTCAAAAAAGTACAGCTGCTAGCTTCACGAATCCGTTTAGCGGCAGTTTGGCTATCCATAAGACTCCTTCTTTCTCCCATCATTTTTGGCTGTGGGTTGGCTATGTATGTATCCTAGTATACCATTTTACACCGGATAATCACTAGCTTTCTCCGAGGATAGGACAGAGACCATGGCGCGATTTTTGCTGAACATCGCCCTTAATTTCTTACACGCTTATTTTCTTTTGCCTGATGGCTCTATCTCTTGCAACAAGATTTTTCTTTTGCATTTTTTGTCCTTGGCTTAAGATGACGTGCAAGCAAATTTCGATGGAAGCGGAAACTTCCATGACTTTTTAAACAAAACATGGTAAACTATTCACGAATTAAAGTGAGGTGAAATACATTGGTAGCATTTCTTATTTATTGGGCAATGATCATCATCAGTTTTGGTTGGTTAGCAGTCAGCTTGTACTTCTCTATTTTCTATTTGGCACGCAAAGAAAACGGAAATTTATGGGCCTTTGGTTTATTAAATGTCATTACAGCTATTATTCAAGCAATCGTTCTTGTGGTCTATCGTACTTTGGGCCAAGATTGGGGCGTCACACAATATTCAAGTTTGATTTATTTGGTACTTGGTTTATTGTTGGGATTAACTGTCATTCAAGCTGTTTTGGGTCGCGAACCAAAAGCAAAAGTAGCTTAATCAACGTTTTCTCACATGCAAAAACGGCCTGGTCTTTCTTTTTCGGAAAGATAATGGTCGTTTTTTTGTTAAAAAGAATTGACATTCCCGCGAAATTCTTCTAAACTCTGATAAGAATCAAATTAAATACGAGTCCCTTTAACATTTAGGTAGAGGTCGCGAGGTTCATTAATCCTGCTGAGTGAAGCAACACGTTTACAGCAGAGCTAGGGAACATCGCCGAAACAAAGTTGATTTTGCTTGAATCATTTTGTTGGGCCGCAAATGAACAATTTGCGGACTGTCTTAGCTTCGCTAAGTTGCGCTATGTTTTGTGAAAGGTTTGTCGACAAAGACCTGTCCACAGCCGTTTTCCAATCATGGAGTACGGCTGTTTTTTGTGCTTTTTCACCCGTGCCTGCCTGTTTTGCTCGTGAAAGGAAGAAAAAAAATGAAAAAACATTATTGGATTTGGGCATTATTTGCCCTCTGTTTGTCATTTGGCCAGTGGGTCTCTGTTGCTGCGGATGAACAAACACCCGCTGATCAATTCCGGGTTGGGATGGAAGCAGGTTATGCTCCTTTCAACTGGACCCAAACAACGGATGCCAACGGTGCTGTTCCTATCTCAGGTGAAGAAGGATCAGCTTATGCTGGCGGGTACGATGTACAGATCGCCAAGAAAATCGCCGAAGGTCTTGGCAAAGAATTGGTGATTGTGAAAACCCAATGGGATGGCCTAGCACCCGCCTTGCAATCAGGAACCATTGATGCGGTGATTGCCGGGATGTCCCCAACCGCTGAACGTCGCGAACAAATCGACTTTACTGATCCCTACTATGAATCAGATTTAGTCGTAGTAGTGCGCAAAGATGGCGACTTTGCAGATGCCAGCAGTTTGGCAGATTTATCTGGTGCCAAAATCACAGCGCAATTGAATACCTTCCATTACACGGTGATCGATCAAATCCCAGAGGTGGAAAAAGAACAAGCCATGCGTGATTTTTCATCCATGCGCGTGGCATTGGCTTCTGGTATTATCGACGGTTATGTCAGTGAACGACCAGAAGGCGTGACTGCCGTAGGTGCCAATCCAGATTTGAAAATGATTGAATTTGGCGATGGCGAAGGATTTGAAACGAATCCTGAAGACGTCCAAGTGGCCGTCGGGATGCGCAAAGGTGATAGTGATGTAGCAGCAGTCAACCAGATTTTAGCTGGTATTTCTCAAGAAGAACGTACAGATTTGATGGATCAAGCCATCGTACAACAACCAGCGGATGCCAGTGGCGAAACTGCCGACCAAGGCTTAGTTGCTGATTTCAAAAAAATCATTGATGATTACGGCATGTTGTTCTTGCGTGGCGCTGGTTTAACTTTATTCATCGCCATCGTATCAACTGCTATCGGCTTGCTGATTGGTTTATTGGTCGGTGTTTTCCGCACATTGCCATTATCAGAAAATCCTGTTAGTCGTTTCTTGCAACGGATCGTTAATGGCCTACTGACGATTTACATCGAGGTCTTTCGCGGAACACCTATGATGGTTCAAGCAATGGTCATCTTTTATGGTACAGCATTGGCTTTCGGCGTATCAATGAACCGGACGCTCGCTGCGCTATTGATCGTTTCCATCAATACTGGCGCGTATATGTCTGAAATCGTACGTGGTGGGATCTTTGCTGTGGATGATGGACAATTTGAAGCGGCACAAGCCATTGGGATGACCCATTGGCAAACAATGGTCAAAGTGGTCTTGCCGCAAGTCATGCGTAACATTTTGCCAGCCACAGGGAATGAGATCATTATCAATATCAAAGATACAGCCGTCTTAAGTGTTATCAGTGTGGCAGACTTGTTCTTCCAAGGAACATCCGCTGCAGGAACCAACTTCCAGTATTTCCAAACATTTGCCATCATCGGCGTCATCTATCTTGTCTTAACGATCACTGCGACTCAAATCTTGCGGTTCGTTGAACGCAAAATGGACGGGCCAAGCGCATATGTGAAACTGGAAGATATCAATCCAAATCAATAAGGAGGAAGAACATGTCAGCAATCATTGAAATCAACCGTTTGAAAAAAAGTTTTGGCGACAACGAAGTCCTAAAAGATATAAGTTTGTCTGTCAACAAAGGTGAAGTCGTGACGATCATTGGTTCTTCCGGTTCCGGAAAATCAACGTTGCTTCGTTGTATCAATCTATTAGAAAAACCAACCAGCGGCGAAATCGTTTATCTCGGAGAGAATGTCTTAGAAAAAGGCTACGATCTACCGAAATACCGCACCCACTTAGGGATGGTGTTCCAATCTTTCAACCTATTCAATAATATGAATGTCTTAGAAAATTGCGTCACTGGTCAAATCACTGTTTTAAAACGTGACCGTAAGGAAGCGGAATCTGTGGCCAAAGAAAATCTGGAGAAAGTTGGAATGGCACAATACAGCAACGCCAAACCTTCTCAACTGTCTGGCGGACAAAAACAGCGTGTAGCTATTGCCAGAGCATTATCGATGAATCCAGATGTGATGCTGTTTGATGAACCAACTTCTGCCCTTGATCCAGAAATGGTTGGGGAAGTATTAAAAACAATGAACACGTTGGCCCACACAGGTTTAACGATGGTCATTGTGACCCACGAAATGGGTTTTGCCAAAGAAGTTTCTGACCGTGTGATCTTTATGGATAAAGGGGTCATCGCAGAACAAGGTACACCGGAAGATATCTTCGTTCATCCACAAGAACAACGAACCCAAGAGTTCCTTTCACGGGTACTCAATTAAACGCTATGCTTAAAAAACGCACATCCCTTGTAATGACTTGTGATTCCATTGACCAAGGCAATCAAGGGATTGTTGCGTTTTTTTTACTAGATACTGACAATAAAATGCGTTATTTAATACATTATTATCTTAAAGTATTGCTTTTTACAGAAAGTTTTGTTACTTTTTTTAAAACTATGGAATTATAGGAGTCTTTTATTATGGAAAAGAAGTTACGTTTTAAAGATTATCTTTTTGTTGGATCAATGTTGTTTGGTATGTTTTTTGGTGCGGGAAACCTGATTTTCCCTGTTCATATGGGACAAGAAGCTGGTGCCAATGTAGGGTTGGCCAATCTCGGCTTTTTGGCAACAGGAATCGGCTTGCCTTTCCTGGGGGTTATCGCAATCGGTCTTTCTCAAAGCAGCGGCGTTTTTGAACTAGCTGCTCGAATCAATCGTCGTTATGCAATGATTTTTACCGTCTTGTTGTATTTGGTGATTGGCCCGTTCTTTGCATTGCCTCGTTTGGCCACGACTTCTTATGAGATTGGTTTAGCACCACATGTACCCTCAAGTCTAAATACACTGCTGTTGGCCTTGTTCTCTTGTTTGTTCTTCGCAGCTGCTTGGTGGTTTTCTCGTAAACCCAGCAAAATCTTAGATTATGTCGGTAAATTTTTGAACCCGTTATTTTTGGTCTTATTGGGGGTTTTGCTGCTCTTTGTTTTCCTAAAACCATTAGGGACAGTTAGTGATATCACGGTTCAAGCCAATTACCAAAGCGATGCTTTCTTTACTGGTTTTACCAATGGGTATAATACCTTAGACGCACTTGCTTCTTTGGCCTTTGGTATCATTATTGTTTCAACGATTCGCAATATGGGTGTCGAAAAACCAGCCGCTATTGCAAAAGACACCATCGTATCTGGTTCTGTTAGTATTGTCTTGATGGGGATCATTTACACACTGCTTGCATATATGGGCGCAATGAGTGTCGGACAATTCCCGATCAGCGCAAACGGCGGCATTGCATTGGCACAAATCGCCAATCATTATCTAGGCACTTTAGGCAGTCTGTTGTTAGCCGTGATCGTCATCTTGGCTTGTTTAAAAACGGCGATTGGTTTGATCACTGCTTTCTCAGAAACGTTTGTTGGCCTATTTCCAAAGCAAAGTTATGCGTTCTTTATTGGATTGGCTAGTATCTTGCCAGCAATTTTTGCGAATGTCGGTTTGACCAAAATCATTGAATTTTCAACCCCTGTTTTGATGTTTATCTATCCATTGGCTATCACGTTGATTCTTCTGGCCATCATTAGCCCATTATTCCGGCATCGTGCCAGCGTTTATCGCATGACGACTTACTTCACGTTGATTGCAGCTATCATCGATGGATTGAATGCCAGTCCAGCGTTGATCAAAGACACAACATTCGTCCAATCGATCCTTCGACTTGCTGAGAACTATCTACCCTTTTTCCAGATTGGTATGGGGTGGGTAACACCGGCGATCATCGGTTTTATTCTGGGTTTATGTTGGACATGGTACAAAAAAGATCCTGCCGAAGCAAAAATCAGCTAAAATATGCAAAAATATCCTACTTTTTCTTAAAAGGTAGGATACTTTTTTGCATAAAAGACTGACAGGTGGCAAAAAAAAAGATACAATAGAGCCACAAAGGAGGATACTTATGTTTTACGAAGAACTTATGATGGACCCGCAAACATTAATCAAATTTAAAATATTCCGGCGTATGCTGACTCTGCAAAATCCTAGCCACCCTATTGCTCAATTGGCTAAGGAAATGGAGTTGAGCTACCAACAAGCTTTTATCGAGTTGACTGAGATCGACCAAGATCTAAATGAGTTAACTCCAGATCACATGTCGATACTCGGCCGCGGCGGTAAACTGCAGCCCCAGAATATCGCGGTAACGATCGATGAGTATCGCTTCTATTTATTAAATAAAAGCGTGCCGTTCTTATATGTTCTTTACATGCTGAATGAAGAAAATCCTACGATCACTGATTTTTGTGAAAAATATGATGTCAGCCGTTCAACAGTCTCCCGAAAATTTGAAAAACTAAAAACGCACTTAAAACAATTCCAGTTACGCTTTACCTATACCGAATCGAACTTGGTCGGCGATGAACGCTTGGTCCGTTTGTCCTTATTCAATATCATTTGGCTGGGTGTCAGAGGGATCGAATGGCCTTTTGCCCTTCCGGAAGCTGAAGCCGAAGCAATGGTCGAAGAATTCAGCGATTATTTCCCAATGACCCATTCTTACTTAGGTCGATTAGAATTAAAATATTTTGCAGCTCTGGTTTTATTGCGTATCAAAAAAGAAAATTATGCGAAATACGACAAACGCTATAACTTCTTGATGAAAAACAACCGTTATTTGGACTTTGACCGCTTGAAAACATTCCTTGGTAACCAGTTTGATTTAACTGATAAACAATGGAAAGGCGAATCCGGCTTTATTTATTTACTGGCACAAATGTTTCCATTCTATTTATCAACAAATGAACCTGCTTTACAGCAGACACTGCAATTTTTTGCTGATAAGAAAAATCCGATTTATCCATTGGTCTGCGATTTGTTGGTAGAGATGAAAGAAACTTTCTTTGCCTCTCAACCAAGTCTTTTGGACGAACCACTGATTATTGGTAATCTAATCAATGTGACCTTTGGCAATTATATTTTCCGGCAACCATTTCCAAATATTTACCGTTTGTTAAATCCAGCTATCAATCGTGGTGCTGCTGAAGCACAACTTCAAGCAAAAATCAGTGCCTTTTTGACGAGTTATCGCGAAGAAGGCTCGGTTGATTACTTAAATGACGAAAATCAAGAACAAATGGCAATCATGTATACCCATACCCTACTGCCATTTTATGATCAAATCCGCTATTCTAATCGCCTGATTGTCGGTGTCGCATTAGAAGACAACTTTTTGTTGGTCCAAGGCTTATCACAATTCTTGCATGACCTGACCTTTGTATCAGCAGAACCTTACGATCAAAGTCAACTGGAAAAATATGATGTCGTGATCAGTTCAAGTCAGTTATTGAAAAAATTAAATCCTGATACTGCAAGTTATTTATGGGATTATGCTTCAGACGATCGTCAGTATATTGATTTGTATCGTTCCTTGAAGAATCACTTTGATGAAAAGAACTTGGCCCTGTAACACAATCGTCATGGCTTCTTAAGAACTTCCGAAAAGTTTTGTCACAAAATATTCATATTTAAGCCGTATACTATATGTATACCAACAAACAACCCTAACTAACACTTTTTCATTTTTAACTCCTTCCCACCGGCCACCCACCGGTGGGTGTTTTTTGTTCTTTTACTTTTAATGGAGGTATTTATATTCTTAAACACTTCCCAATCTTTTCTCCACAAAAAATTCACATTTTCTGGGTATAGTATATTCATACCAACAAACAACCCTAACTAACACTTTTCATTTTTACTCCTAGCCTGTCAGCCACCCACTGACAGGCTCCTTTTTTTGTCGTATACTGAAACAAAAAGGGGTATTCAAATGACAAACGAATTATCCGCCGTTGACCAGTATATCAATCATGCACCAGCAAATCGGCAAGAAATCTTACGGACTGTCCGACAAAAGATTTTAGCTGTTTTGCCCCAAGCAACAGAAAAAATCAGTTATCAGATGCCTACTTACCACTATCATGAAAATGTCGTTCATTTCGCATATGCCAAGAATCATTTAGGTTTCTATCCTACACCTGATGCCATTCAACATTTTGCACATGAACTCGCTCCTTACAAAACCAGTAAAGGTGCTGTCCAGTTTCCTTTCGACCAACCCATCCCTTACCAACTGATCCAAGATATCACAGCTTGGCGCCTGTCCATGATTGCAGCTGCCCACAACGAAAACTACGCATAACCCCAAAAGAACCTGTCATTCATCGACAGGTTCTTTTGGGGTTATCACTTTCTTGGCACTGGGTTTGGTATTCAATGTACTGACTTTCAATATCTGACTTAAAGGAATGATCCGCAGCTGTTGTCGGTTATTTTGCAACTTCAAAACGACTTGCTCTTTTGCGACCGTCTTACCTACGATCCAGCCGGTAACGGTTTCAAATTCACCTAATTTCTCCGCCTTGACTTGCAACACGACCAGATACTTGGCAGTCGCAGCTTCTTGCAGCAAACGCCTGGTTTCCCGCATCTTCTCCGTTTGATTCTTCTTGTCTGCATCATCACTGAAAAACGTATCCAGTAAAGTGGTGGATGTCATCACAATGAGTTTGCCTAGTTTCTTGATAGGCGATGGTTTCTTTTCCATTGGACTTTCCTTTCTGCACGATACCGAGGCAAAAGACCACACATACGTTCGCATTTATTACTTTTATTTTACCAAATTTATTCAAAAAAACAAGAGGAACATCCTTTATTCATGTTCCCTAATTACTGTTAGCCAATAAGGCAGTCCTGTTTGAATCAAGCGATACGTTTCTTCAAAATCCCCCGTGTAATATGGATCAGGAATTTCCGCATCTTGCAACTCAGGTACGACGCTCAAATAAGCACGGATCTTGTCTTGGCAATTTTCTGGCGCCCGCTTTAACAAGTCAGCTACATTCTGATGGTCCATGCCGATGATCCAATCAAACTGCTCAAAATCATCACGGGTCACTTGCCGAGAAACAAGCTTGTCGCTGGCAATTCCTTTTTGCGCCAATAGTTCTCGGGTTCCGGGATGAGCCGGATTGCCGACTTCCCAAGAACTAGTAGCTGCAGAATCGACTTGCCAATCCAAGCCTTGTGCTTGGACCTCTGTCTGGAATACTGCTTCTGCCATTGGCGAACGACAAATATTGCCTAAGCAAACGAAAAGTATTTTGGTCATGTTTTACTGCTCTCCTTGTTCATAAATTTGGTAAGAAAAAAACTCCACATCTTTGGCTAAACGAAATAATTGTGTGGCAATTTCCAATGGCGTGTCTGGAAAATCATGTCGCAGCCACGATTCTAAGATTCCACCACAACCATATGAAAAAAAGCGGCTGTAAAAGGCAATATCTTTGGTGGTCAATTGCTGGTCTGTATCCACCCCTTGGAATAAACGCTGAAATAAAGGCTCGGTTATATCAAAAAAGCTGTTCATCAAAATTTCACGATCATAGATGACTGACTTGCGATAAAAGTCAGGGGAGGCTTTCATTGCTTTTAACATGCGCAAAGCTGCTTCCTCCCAGTTATCCAAAGAAATATCTTCTGCCGTCAAAAAAATCAGTGCATCGTGATGGTATATCCACCGGATCAAGGACTTTTTATCAGCAAAATGATAGTAAAATGTTTGGCGGTTGATATCGGCCGCGGCTGCAATCTCTTGCACACTGATTTTACTGATTTCTTTCATTTGGCAAAGTTGCACCAATGATTGGCCAATAATGGCTTTGGTTTGATTGCTTTCGCCCATTGTGCACCTCTCTTCCTCTTCCTATCATACCAAAATTTCAGACAAAAAAAAAACCTGTTAAAGGTTCTTTTTTTCATACACACGCACACTGAGGTACTTTTTGTATCTATGGTTTTCATTGATTATTTTCCGCTCTAAATTGCTCTTTGCGAATCTGGTTCACTTTTTCGGTAAAATTGGCCCAATCAATCGGTCTCGGTGGGGCTAACCATAAAATATGATCGATGGCTAATGCACTATAAAAAGGAAGATCAGACAAAATCAATTGCGTATCATCTGTCAGGAAATCTTGAAAGCAGATATTAAGATCAAGAATTTTGACAATATTTTTCTGAATCATTTGATTATAGGCATAGCCAAATGAAAAATCGACACACACATACAGCGGCCCCAAGATTTCTTGCAAAGGAATGATCGAAACCATTAAAATCAAATAACGAAAGAAGAGAAACTCCTTGTTGTTCCAAAAAATTGGGCGATTGCGATTTTTATCCAAATAGTTGCGGCAAAAAGCCGCGTACTCGGGATACATTTCCAAAAAGTATGTCACATCCATATGATGACATTCATACCTTGAGATAAAAGAAAAAGAAAGCAATTGGTAATGGATCGTTGTCATTTCCTTATGTAGTAACACCAATGTATCTGTAGAAAGGTCAAAATGCGGCTCGATTGCTGCAAGGAAATCAGTGTTTAACTGTTGGATATATGGTTGTTCTTGATCAATGTAAGTTTGATTGTCGACCAACCACCCTTCTGCAATCAAAAAGCGGAGAATGTCTTTTGCTTCTCGTTCAAGAATATCTTTTGTCACAGTCGGGGCCAGTTCAACTAACCAAGTCAAGATTTCTTCAATAATCAGCTGATGTTTTGGCAAAACAAGGTCGTTGTCCATGCTGTTTTCCAAAAAATGTCCGTGTAAAATACGAGTGATTACAATACCTAAATACTGTCTCTTTCTGATTTGCATACGGGCTGACTGCTCAGGATCAAACCAAGGCTGATCATTAAATCGAGCAAATGATTGCTGCTTTTCCCTGATTTCTTTTGGAAAAGGAAATTGGTTCAAACTATGATCTTTCATGAAAAAAAGAAATACAAATTCCCTTACTTCTTTTTCTTCACCCACTAACTGAAAATCCTTTGTAATAGCGATATCCGATTCTTTCAGCAGCAACTTAAATTGTTTGAATTCTTTGTAGACAGGATTGTGGCTTAGATAATGGTTGGTCGCAAATTCGTAAAGCGAAGACAGCTGCTCAAAGAAACATTCTTTGAGCATCGAAAACTTTAAAGCTTGATCCAAATAATAAGTCAATAGCGTATCCGAGGTTGCTAATCCAGATGCATTCAATTTGATGACGGTGCCATCAGTGACGATAGCAAACTCTTCATTCAATCCCCATTCATAAAAATCTAGATTCAGCTCTTGGACTGTTTTATTGATAAGAAATTCGGACATAGTTAGTCGCTCCATCAATATTTCTTTGGTTTCAGATAGAGAAACTGCGTTTTCTAAGTATTGAAGGAAGACTAATTTTCGTTTATCCGCTTTATTCAAAAATGTCGCAAACACGCGTTTTCATCCCTCCTTCATTTTTTTGACCATACAGAACATGTCCAGAAAATAAGTAGCATAAACTAGCCAAATAAGAGGCCCTGTCATCCCCATCACCATCAGGATCATTTTCAGGGAGCGCGACATCCATTTTAGGGAGATCATTAGAAAAGACATCCTCTATCATCACACGAGATATGCCATGCTGCTTTCGATCCAACAAGGTGCTTTTTGTGATAATCTCTTTTATTTGTTCACTTTCCGGATTATCCAATGGTTCATCCGGCACCTCTTTTTTAACTACTGCTTGATCGTCTTCGGATACCGCTGTTTCTTCAGGTGCTAGTGGAGGGTCAATGGGCACGATTTCTTCGGAAGGATCTAACGGATTATAAATGGCCGCAAAAACAACTTGATCGGTCATCAGATCCACCATGCCAATAATCATACATGCACCGACAATAAAACCAAATTTGCATTTCACTTTGTACGCCCCCTCTCTTTGATATACCTGTGGCCACATCACTCTACTCATGAAGAGCGATCAATAGATTTATGCACAATCCGCAGACAGCCGCATATGACAACTAAAATAACAATTAGCAGAAACCAATTGAATGGTGTATCTTTACGCCAAATCTTTTTTTGCTTTTGTATCAAGGTTTCAAAAGACTTTTGATCCAAATTACGGTCTACTTTACTGACCTCATCCATTTGTGCGATCTCATCTTGTGGCTCCGCTATAATCACCAGCCGTTCAGTCGTCCGGGAAGGAATAGGACAAGTGATCAAAGTCAGTTGTGCTGCAGATTGTTCTGCAATCACATGTACATCCGTTTCTGCAACGATTTTTTTCTCTGTAATAATATAATTTTTTGCTTGTGCTAGATAGGTCACTGACACGTTCATTCCAACTTGTGCTTCATTCAATAGACCAAATAACAAACGATATCTTCCCAGATGATGACCGACTATGACAAAATTACTTTCCGTCAAATTACGGTGGGGAAACATCACCACACCGCCTTTAAGCATCTGTTGATTTGTCACACCCACCAATAACGGCTGTTGAAAATCGATCGCATCGATTGCAACAAAACCATAAGCGTTTATTGCTGTATCATTCATTGCCACCTCTTTGAGGGTTGGCATCGTAATCGTTTCTTCCTCAGTAATCGTTTGCGGCAGTTGTCTCGCCACTGTTAACTGGCTTTGCTGCAGCTGTATGTTGACGATGGTTTCCTTGAGAAAGGGTAAAGCCAATAACACCACACCGCTAATGATCAACAAATCAATGAGGCGGTTTTCCAATTGCTCACGCTTCATCCGTTTCATGTTTTTTCTTCCGTCGATACCATAGGAGCAGCAAGGCCAACAACAGCAAGAAGCCACCAATCAAGAAGTAGATCCACGTATTGTCGTTTTCAACCGTCACATCTTTATTGTTCAGATCGCGTGCCACATCACCGGTCACTGTAAATTCTTTTTCAAATGTCCATTTATACAGATAGCTTTCTTCTACTCCTTCATTTTGGACTTTATATTCCCCATCTTCACTCTTTTCTCCGTAAGCGACTGATTTCAAAACATACGTTCCAGCTTCCAACCGCTGTCCTTCTAACGAGATTGGGTAAGAAAAACGAGAGTTTGGTGCCACTTGCATCCGTGATGTATCTGTCGCGTACAGCACGTCACTTTGGCCTTTTTTTGTGACTTCGTTGATCAAGCGCAATGAATTCAGATAGGCTGCTTCCGGATTTTGCAGCGTTACATTGATCGTATTACGAGAATTGACTTGTCCTGGAGCGACATCGATCAAATGTAAATCAGGGAGCACTTCTTCTGTGTTTTGACGCAGGAGAATCGCAATTACATAAGCATACTCATTTTTAATGGCCAATCCTTGTTCTTCACTTGCTTCTGTTTCGTCTTCATTGACGGTTTCTTTTAAGGTTAAGCCACCTGCAATCACACCTGTAACACTCTCCGAAGGCATTGTGATTTTTAGCGGCAAAGTGATTTGTGATTGCTTAGGAATCGTAATTTCCTCTGGTACTTCGATTAAATCAGCCATGTTGTATAACAAGGATTCATCTGGTTCAATGTCGTTCACCCCGTACTCAACTACGCCATTGAGATTGGTCGTCGCCGAAGCAATCTCTGGCGCAATCACTACCCCTTGGTCGGTATCGTTCCGCAATTGGACTTCAACTGTTTGGACTGCTCCCGACGCCATTTTCAAGTCAAAATAAGTCTTTTCTTTATCGATCTGGTTTTCTGGAATTACTGGGTTGACAGCAAAATTAAATTCAGAAGCGATCCCTATATTTGGTACTCCTAAAAATAAAATAATCACAAACAGGATTGCCAAAAGCTGCTTGACTTTTTTCATCGTGGATATCCCTTCTTTCTATGTATCCTTTTAGTCCAGTTGGATTGAGGCGGACTAAAAGGCATCTGATGCTTATGGGTTTGTTGGTGTGTCTGTTAATAACCAAGTAAAAGTTGTAGTGTATTGAGTTGCATATTTTGTCGTAGAACCTGGTACTTCCAATTTAATGCTATCCTTTGCTGCTGCTAAGGTATCACCCCAGCTCATTAAATAGGTTCCTGCACCTTCGCCATCTTGGGCACTCATGACTAATGACTGTGCGCCGCTTGGATCAAGTGTCATGGTTTGGCTAGCGTTTGTTGGTTTTGGTGATAAAGAAGGTGTCACAACCGTTCCATTGTTGAAACGAATTTGTGCAGCGGTCAATTCTTGATCTTCCGCTGTTTTGAACTGACCATTTTGTCGGACATTCAACGTCCAGCCACTTTCTGTTCCACGATTGTCTGTCACTTGGACAAAATTTGGCCCTTCTTGTTCTGCTCCCGCTGAATCGACATATTTTTGGGTTTCCGCATGATAGACCTCTGTTTTGGACGTGATTTTTTGTGTACCAAAGTAGAGGCTTGAAGCAAAATCAATCGATAGCGGCCCGTTTGTTCCCGGATTTGGTCCATCTGGGTCTGTTGGATCAACTGGTTTAATTGGATTTTCTGGATCTGGATCCGTTGGATTGATTGGATTTGTTGGATCCGTATTTGGTTCAAAGGTGATTTGTCCATTTGAATTGTATTCTGCGCCGTCTGCTGCTTGTGCCAGCACAGGTGCTGCTAGACTTAGCCCTAATACTGAGAGAAATGCGAATGTTTTTTTCATGTCTATACTCCTTCCTTATCCTTCAGTTCCTGGTGTATCTGATAGTACCCAGGTCAGTGTTGTTGTGTAACTTACCGCATCTTTTGGTGTGCTGCCTGGTACGGAAAGTGCAACAGCTGTGGTAACATCTGCTAGAACATCTTGGTTATCTTGATCTTTTTCAGTAACCGTCTCTACAGTTCCCCAAGCATTGACCCAGGTACCTGCACCGGTTTGATTTTCCGCTGTCATCACCACTGATTCCGCACCGGCTGCATTTAAAGTAATTGCAGATGTAGCAATGGGAGCAGAAACTCCAAAGGCATTTGATCGAACAACAGGATTCGTTAAAGTGATCACTGAGCCAGTCAATTCTTTATTCAACGTTGCATCGTTTTTGAATTGACCATTTTGCTTGACCGATAACCGCCAACCGGCATTGCTGCCGCGATTATCTGTAATTTGAACGTAATTGGCTGTTTTTAACGTAGAGGCTGTGCCATCATCATTCAAATAACCTTGCGCTCGTGCATAATACACTTCATTTTTATTTGAGATTTTATTGACACCAAAATCTAAACTAGAAGCATAATCGATCGATAACGGACCGTTCGTCCCTGAATTCGGTCCATCTGGATCAGTTGGATCCATCGGATTGACTGGATTTTCCGGATCGGGATTTTCTGGATTCACCGGATTCGTAGGATCGGTATTGGGAATAAAATCAACCGCTCCATTCGACGTATAAGAAGCTGCTTCAGCTGCTGAAACTTCTGTTGCTACACTCGTTGCTGCCAATACAGCAAGACTTAAAAAGACCCATGTTGTTTTTTTCATTGATACATAACACTCCTTTTTTATGATCGTTCCTTAATTACCGTCGGTATTGTCTGGTACATTTTTTAAATTCCAAGTCAATGTCGTCCGATATTCTTTTGCTAGTTTTACCGAACGGCCAGGAACGTTTAATTTTACAGCGGTTGCGCCTTCTGCAGCATCGTTACCAAATTTGTAGATCCAAGTGCCCATTCCTTTTCCGACAGGTGCATTGACCAAAGTGACCTCACTATTTGGGACAAAAGTATGACTAGCCGTAACCGTTGGCGCATACTGCATATCTGTGATCGAAGTTGTTGCACCTGCAGCAATTGACAATGCCGCACCATTCAGCTCTTCATTTTCTGCAGTTTTGAATTGTCCGTTTTGGATAACACTCAAAGACCAACCTTCTTGTGTGCCACGTTTGTCCGTTACTTGCACGTAGTTAGGTCCAGATTCTCCAGAAGCGAACGATTGTAATTGCGCATAATAATCTTTGGTTTCAGACGTGATCAATTGGTCGCCAAATTGAAAACTAGAAGCAAAATCAATCGATAATGGTCCAGCAGTTCCTTGGTTCGGCCCATCGGGATCAGTTGGATCGACTGGATCCACAGGTTTTTCCGGATCAGTGGGATCAACCGGATTGGTCGGATTCGTATCCGCTTCAAAACTAATTGCACCATTTGATGAATATTCAGCTGCGTTCGCTGTTGTTTGCAAGAGCGTTATGCTCATTAGCAGAATACCTGCTGTCAAGAAAAGTCTTTTCATTTTTTGTTCTCCTTTTGATTATAATAATTCCTGCTATCAGCAAAATAATCAGACCGCTGTTTTGGTAGCTATTGAGGTGATCTGATCCTGTTGCCGGCAGGATGTTGTTCCCTTTTTGATTGACTTGTTTATTTCCCGGCTGCTCTTTTGGAACCTCTTTTGGTTCCTCAACTGGGTCTTCGTAGACGCCGAAAAATGAAGTCACACCATTACTGTCATATGCACCTGCTTCTGCTGCCGAAACCAGTTGAGGAAACAATAACAGACAGCAGGTCACTGCACTGATCATGATTTTTTTCATTTACTTCCCTGCCTTTTATGGGTTGCCCGGCGCCGAAACTAGTTGCCAACTTAAAGTACCCTGATAATCCCCAACGATTTGCTGTTCGACTGGAACAGTGAGTTGGATACCTTCGTTGTCACTTGCGCTCCAATGCTGGTTCACGACATATGTGCCATTTTCTGTCAGTTCGGTTTCCTCAATAATCATTTCACCACTGGTTATCACCTGTTCTTGACCATTTTTCACAAAGTGGAAGACGTCTGCTAATTGATTTGTCCCAGCCGTCAACGGCTGTTGTTCTTTGACCGTTAAGCGCCATGAACTGCGTTCAGATCCTCTGGTATCTTTCACCGCCAAATCCTCCGTGATCGTTGGCCAATAGGTTTGTGTTGCCGCGGAAACTTTTTGTTGACCGAAATCAAAGGCTGTCGGCACACTGCTTAAGATAAGCTCGCCTGTCACTGCTACATTGACGACTTTTTCTACCAATTGACCATCTGCTTCATAATGGTACGCAGTTGACACATTTTTCAGCAACTCGGCTTCTTCCGCTTGCTGGATAGCCGTGAAGGCTGTTGGTGCCACCGTTGGCCGCGCATTGTCGCGATTGTCAGCAAAGATCGTTGCAGCATTTGTATAGGCTGCTAAATCTTCTTCATCCACAAGTGCATTCGCTTCAGGCAAGGTCAAGCGTACGTCTTTCGCATAGACTGCCAACTGGCGATCATCTGAAAGGACACTTTCATTTCTCACCACAACAAGATTGACTGTCTTTTCACTTTGATTTTGCTCGTTTTCTCCAGCGGTAAACGTGATGGTATGCTTACGATCAATAGCCGTTCCTAAAGGTTCCATTACTTCATTCAATACCTCATCTGACAATGTATCCACAAAAAACGGTCGTCCTTTGGCTTCAAGAAACACCAATGCTTGTTCTCTAGTCAGCATTTCGGCTTCTTGCTCAGTAATGATGACATTGCGGGCATTGACTTCGGCTTGATTTGAATACTGTATGCGGATGTCATAACTGTATTCTCCGTCAGGACTGGTCCAATCGACAGGCTCTGAATCGGCATGTTCCGACAGTAATTGATCTTCACTATCGATGTTGCTTGACTTGATTTGTCCAGCATACAGCCATGAGCCGGTTTGTTCGGTTTCAGGTGTAAATGTGAGTGTCGGCAAGTTCGTTCCTGTGTATGGGATCAGCAAACGTCCTTTTTGGACTTGTACTCCGGCTTGCTCAGTTCCCCATGCCCGCAGTGGTACCGGTTCATTATTTTCCATAACTTCCCCCACGTTATGACTAATAGCACCTGAACCATTTGCGATTCCTGGTGTTTCAACTTCATAATTAATAATTGAACCTGGAATCGCAATTCCAAAGCCATTTAATACATTGCTCACATCACTATCACCAATCAAAGTTTTACCTGTCGTTATTTCAATTCCACTAAAGTTGGTAGGTGTGATTGCACGTGCGTTTTCTCCATTTGGATTCACGGTCAGTACCTGATAGGCACTAACAGTACCAAACCATGTGCCTTGACTATTCACTCGAGCAGCTGCATCATTGGTGGTTGTTTTTAGCCAAGTTAAATGATCTTTATCGGTATCTGGTGTTGCGAAATCCGAGATATTGATTCGTCCTGTTCCCGGTGGCGATTCGATCGTTCCTTCATCTTCCACCGTCAGCTTCGCTCCTGAGATTAGATTGGCCGCGGAAGAAATACCGATGCCGGCATTTTTAGAAAGGTGGATATCTCCGAATTGATTGTAAGTGGCTGCATGATTGGCAGCAGTGGCTGAACGACCATTTTTGATGTCTCCCCCGTTGACCATTAGTTTGATCCCATTTGTCACGTTTAATTCAGTAAAATTGACAATCCCAAGGCCAGTCACAGCGATTGGCTCTGTTTGATAAGAGGCTGTCCCATCAACATTTTCCCCAAAATGCATCTTCACTTGATTACTGCTGTTTGCAATGATCGTATTGGTAAAGTTATCTGAACTACTTCCTCCTGATATCCCACCGAAACTTTTTGCTCCTTGAACCCGCATTTCCACATTTTTTAAGATTTGGCTGGATGAAATAATCGAGTGATAACTAGCATACAAGAGACCAATACTTGATCCCTCTGCTTGAATGTTCATGTAAATTTGACCACTTCTTGAGTTGCTGGCAGTCAGACAGCCATCCCCATAGATTCTTGCACCATTCAAAGCATCCGAACCTGGCTTCATGTAAATATTCAATGTGATTGTATTGGAAGCGTCGGTTCCAATAGTACCTCTGTTGGATATCGCGTGCCCTCCAGCGATGTATGTTGCAGGAAGTAAATGGAACTGTCCTTCATATTCCCTCACATCAATTGTTACATTTGTATTTCCCAGCACAGAGCTCGAATTGATAAAGCCTCCATAAATTCCTTTTTGACCACTTCTTGGATTCCCTGAAAAATCACCGCCATAGATAGCAATTTTAGAATCTCCTGTTACTGTTGAATTTGCATTTAATGCATAACCAGCTGCTACTGAAGCATTGATTACACCATCATAAATATTTACAGAAACATTTCCAACAATTTTTTTATCGTTGTACTGTCCTCCAAGTACCCTGTTGTCAACTTGTCCTCCGTACACAGTACTTGTGCTATTACCAAACACACGTCCCCCATTTTCTCCAGCTCCTGTTAACTCTCCTACGATACCTGCCTTTAAAACAACATTCGTATTTCCTTCAACTACGCCAGTGAAAGGTCCTCCATACACAGTATTAGCTATGGCATTATTAATGATCGTGTGTGTATCTCCCTTGACATACACATTCCATGTATTGGTACTTCCTGACATACCACTACTAGCAATATAAAAATTGTTTTCAGCCGAAAAAGTATTGCGATTAGGTGAATAATAAACTTCTGTGGCATTTGGTTGCTCCCCTGTATAAACCATTCCTTCACCACCGACTAAACCACCTTCATTACTAGTCCCTAGTTCAATAACTACATCCCCTTCTATGTAACCGCTGACACCGGCTGCTGTAGTTCGCTTTGTGTTATAATTTCCAAATGAACCACTGACGAGATGGGAATGGATGTCACCAAGAATTTTTTGGTTTGCATTATTGAAAGCTAAATTTGCACGTTCCTCTGGAGTATAAGAATCATAAATCGTTTCATCTGTACCTCCAAGTGTTGCCTTTGTAAGGCTTGTACCAACGATAGATTCATAACCACCATGAAAATCACCTATTCCACCTTGTTCAGGGTTCAATCCAGCTTTTACTGTATTCGAAATGCTGCCCGTGATAGTACCTTCCTGACTATTTCCTCCTGCAAAGCTTGGACCAACAGTCTCATGTTGGGAAGTATCTACCTTATTTTTTATGGCAAACTCTTCTTTACTAGACCCAACGTCTCCTCTTGTGGAACCGCCAATAAACTTTGCTGTTCGACTCGTCCAACCGCCAGCACCAGATATATCATTTGTTATTGAACCATTAATCGTACCATTGGAGACCCCTCCATAATACGAGCCAAAACGAAATGAATTTGCTGAAGTATCAATGTTAAAAATATTTACGATAGATCCTGTCACATTTGCAGTTGTACCCGCAGCTTGTTGCCCAACTCCTCCGCCATGGAAGTACGTTAATGTACCATTGATTTTTTTGATAACATTAGTGATATTACCATTCACTGTGCCAGCATAGGCTCCGCCTGAAAGCCAGCGTATTCCACCCAGTGTATTGTTTATCAAGATAGTTGGATTACCTGTCAATGTTCCTCCATCACGATTACCTCCATAAATAGACCATGATCCAGTACCAGTCGCATTAATGGTAATCGTTGGATCACCTGTTACATCACCGCTGTGGCTTCCGCCATAAATAGTAAGTCCATTCCCAGTAGAACCACCGTTCAAAGAAAGACTATTCCCATTCATATACATAGTAGTACCGGTGTAATTGAGATTTCTAATCACAACATCAGAACCAAAGTTGATTGTCGTACCTAGTGCGACAGTTCGACTGCCAGAAGTCAATATCGTCGTGTCAGTGATTGGATCATCTCCATGACCTGTCAGAATCAGACGGCTAATTTTTCCTTGCAACGCATAGAAGGTCATATTCGTATTATCAACTGCATCTGGAATCGTCTTTGAGGTCAGCGTCGCTGGCAATGTTAGAGATTCTCCAGAGCCAACATACAAAGCAAATTCTTGTCCATTGCCATTTTGATACATGTCAAATAACGCTTGTCGAATCCCTCCCGCACTGTTGGTATATTCAGCATAAGCTGAACCATCCCCCGCCGGACTAGGTACAGCGATCACTTTTGTTTTATCAGCCTCGTCAATAATCTCTTTAATCGATTGATCTGCCAACGAGATGTCTGCCTCCCGACTTTTGACAGAGGTCTTAAAAACTGCTATTAAGATTTGATTTTCAGTGATAGTCCGTTCTATCAGTTCTTCGCTCGTATAAATCGTGCCATCTAGTGACCATCCTTCAAAAGAAGTGGCATCTTCAAAAACTGGCAAATCATTTTCTTGTAGCACTTCCCCTTTGTTCTTAATAATCTGAACGCTGGTTTTCCCTGTAGCAAATATGCGGTCGGCATCCGTCTGAAAAATGACCTGAACTTCTTCTGCAACTTCAGAAGAATCCTCTGAATCAGAAGAAGGCGATTCAGTGACCACTACATTCGAGTCTGATGAAACTGGGTCAATGGATTCTTGCATCTTTGTTTCCTTAGTCTCTTCCAGATTTTCTGATGATGAAATAACAGGTTCAGAAGAAGACATAACTTGTTCTTCACTGGTTTTTGTAAAGCTTTCGGCTTGTGCCATTATCATTGCATATGAAAAACATTGTACTGATGTTACTAGAAAAACAAGTAGAGTTATTAAAAACCGTTTCACTTTATCCCTCCTATCTGAAAAATTATTGAGTAGTACACATCCTGTCTTACGACTCTAAGTTTACCGAAAACAAGAAACATAATTATAATTATTTTTTTCGCTAACCAAAAATTATGATTATAATCATAATTTCATAATCAATGAATAAATACTTTATATTTTATAACGAGAATACATAAAAAAATGTCAATTTCACCTTAATAAAATTCTATTTATTCAAATTTAAAATAAATAATATTTCTAAATCATACAAAAATAAAATGATAAATCAATAGCAAAAATGATTTTTTGATTAGAAAAATAATTACTTGAAATGAATAAATCAATTAACCAAACAATTGATAACAATTGTTTCTAAAATGATTATTTATCCTTCAGTAACCGTTTTCTCTTTACGCACAGTAAATGATAATAATATTATTATCTTTTAATCATCCTTTAGAATCTCCCTATGATTTATTTCATATAAAATAACAAAAAACAAAAAATATATTTTTTGTTTAAATCTGTATTCAACAAAAAAATATATAAATACTTAAATAATAGGAACCGTTATTCTTTAGAATAACCAAAAAAAGCATTGAACAACATGTGTTGTTCAATGCTTTTTTTCTACGGATTCGATCTGCAGCTAGACGAACGATCCGCCATCCACAAAAGTGGTATAAATATGTTCATCTTCCACTGGATCTCCTTGGATCGCATGAATGATTTTTTCAGCAGCGACCATTCCCCATCGATGCTTCGAATAAGCAATCGTTGCTAAGCGCGGTTCGACAAATGCCCCTAATTCCGTATTATCAAAACCAATGATCCGGATATCTCTCCCTATTTGATAGTTCGTTTCCCGGACATATTTGTACACACCAATTGCCATCTCATCGTTAAAAGCAAAAATGTCGATTGGCCATTGTTCAGGCGCGGCCAATAGTTGTTGAGCTGCTCGATATCCTGAAGGTTCCGTAAAATCCCCGGGGATCACTTCATAAGGAATGCCAAACCGCGTCAATTCTTTGGTACTAGCTTCCAACCGCTCATGGCTATCATAACCGGTTTCAGGTCCGGCCAGCAAATGGACCTTTTTGCTTTTTCCTGCGATCAACTTATCGATTGCTAGTGCAGCACCGCCTTTATTGTCTAATAGTACTTGATAAACATTCTCATGAGACATGACTCGATCCAAGACGACGATTTGATGGCCCCGTTGTGCATATTGCAAGATCTCGTCTGACGGGAAAGACCAATCCAAAATGATGGCACCATCGATCATGCGTTCCGGGATAAACAAATGTGATTTTTTGCCGCTGCAAACGATCATTTCATAGCCGAAAAGTTCTAAGCCTTTCTTGATTCCATCTAACAGTTCTCCATAAAAACTGCCGGCGTAGTCTGCCAAATAGACGCCAATGATATTAGTTTGTCGGCGTTTTAGTGTGCGAGCTGCCATGTTCGGAACATAATTCAATTCCTTCGCGATCGCTTGGATACGCGAACGGGTTTCCTCAGTTACTTTGGGACTGCCATTTAGTGCGTACGATACGGTTGAAATGGAAACACCCGCTTGCTGGGCAATATCTTTGATTCCTACCATGGCTTCTCCTTTCTAACGATAAATATCGATTGTATTGTCACTATCATTGAATTTTTGGCAGATCGATTCTTTTTCAAATTGAATCGCTCCTTGCCGATAGCGATTTTCTGCAAAGTTCAGCGGCATCTCTTGCCCATTAATAACGACCTTTGTCTCTGTCGCTTCATGAAAGACCAGCTTGACTGGACGATCGTATACTTGATAGGTCATAGATAGACCATCTAGTTCTGCTGGCAATACCGGATCCAACTCGAGATGGTCGACATATTCACGGATGCCCAATACTTGACTGATCAATTGGTTGAGATAAATACCTGGCCCGCTAGAATAAATCCGCCAGCCGCCTTTTACCCCCACCGTTCCTTCTTTTAGTTTACCAAAATTTTCTTGTGCTTGGTACCTTGTTTTGAAGTCGCCGTCAGAACTGCTGAAGTAGGTATTGGCTTGGCGTAGTTCAGCATTTGGCACACGTTCTTTGATTTGGATTGGATTGATGACACCTAATCCTTGCCAAGTTTCTTGCTTATTGCCTAATTTAGCCATTGCTTCTGTGAAACGAATGTGGGCATGGACATACTGCAAGCCAATCTCACGACCAAAGTTCGCTGCTTGTTCCGCCCGTTTGAAGTTGGTGCTAACACCACCTTGATACTGCGCTGGACGATTCATCAAACGTACACCATCCGGAAATTGCAGATGCGTTTTAATGATTGCCAAGTGGTGCTTGGCTTCTTCAGGTGTCAGCAATTCACCAATCATGCTTTGCTGCATTGGCAGCAGCCGGTATTGGATCCCCGTTTTCTGATCTGTTGGATGAACCATCAACTCAACATGTTTGTCATCTTCCATATAGACAAAACCTGGCAAGGTACCATCGGCGAGCATATAGGTTTCAAAATCTTTTTGGACACCCGCCGCCAATGTTAAAAGATGATCTGCATAATCGGCATCATAAGTTGCCAACTGCTGAGCGAATTTTTTCAAGACTTCATAAGTCAGCGCGACGGTCCAACTGCTGGCCATTTGTTTTTTCAACTTGCTATTGTTTGGCTGTAAAGTATCATCCCAGTCTCCATCGCCATAGCAAGACAAATAGGTGCCCGGCAAGAAATTGGCCTCAATGTATGCCACTTCTTTCTTTAAATGATCGAACAAACTGGCGGAGGTTGTTTTTTCAAAACTTTGTCGATCTGTATATGCAATTTGTTTTTCTAAGATTGCATAATCTTTGGTTTTTTCTAAATAATCGCTGACAACTTTCATTGGCCAAACAATCACGTCGCCATGACTTTCATCGGCTTTTTGTTTTTCATAGCGATCAAACATAAACCATTGTGGCCAGTTGCCATCATCTTCAAATTGATTTTCAAACAGATGTTCAATGATCGATGCCACCATTTCTGGACGATTTAAGGCCAAAAAATATTCCGTTGGGCCTTGCGATACATCTCGGGTTCCCCAGGCGGCGCCACCATACTGTTCCAACCCATGAGGAGACAAATAATGGACCAGCATATTGTGGGTATACCACCGTGCCAGCAAATTGACGGAGACGACATCGGCTTGATCATGCTGCAACTCAAATTGGCGCAAGAGCGTATTGATAAAATCCGTATAGACTCGATCTTCTTCTTTGTAGGCACTGGTTTGTGCTTCATACGGTGCCTGTTCTAATGTACCTTGGATGACAAATGATACATCCGATTCCAGTTCAAACCGCAAGACTGTCAGTGTTGCTTCATTGCTGATTGGCGTCACATTGAATAAGGACTCATTTTCTACTGTAAAGGGCTGTTCAGCTGCTAAGTAGTACGTTAAATCTGGATATGCTTCATGGATAGGTGATGCAGCAGATGCTTTGATCGTCAACAATCGGTCTAGGGCTTCAATTGCAACAGTCGGTGCACTATCATCGACACCCATCACGAATTGATTGCTGATAGCCCACGTATATGCGCGTTGTTGTTCACTATGGATCGTCGTAGTGAATTGACGTCCATGCAGCTGACTAAAGGTGGTGACTTTGATGACATCATCGGTCAATTTGTAGTACCAAGTAGCTGAGTTCAAGCCCATCTCAAACGCAGAAGGCATGGTCAGGATTCGCCATTGACCTGCTTCTTTGAGGTAGATTCGTTGTCCCGACTGTTTGATTAGATTCAAGGCATTGCGGCTATTGCTCAATAATTTGTTCATGGATGTATTTCCCAGCACGATCTGCGAATGAAAAATACCGCTCATATAGGCAGTGGTACTCATGATCGGTTGGTCCACGGTCAATGATTGCCCACTCAAAAGAATATGTCCATGGCTGCGTTCCATATAGGCTTCTTTGTCCTTCAATACGACATGGTGGTAGTTGTCTGTAAAGAAAGAATACGTTTGGCCATTGACTGTTTCAATTGCTTGTTGATGCGGAAAACGCGCAGCAATTTCAGCTTCTGTAAAGGTTTCGCCTACCACAACTGGCCCTAAATGTTTTGCAGGCAGCGTGCGACCAGCTAGGTTTTCAAACACCAATTGCTCATATTGTGCGTGCAGTGCCTCCACTGAAAACTGCGGCTTGTTTACAGCTTCGGTTTGGTCTTCTTTGAATGCGGCATAAAAGACCAATTCCGTCGGTGTTTCACTTAGTTCCAACCATTGACTTTGTAAGGCAATATAAGCGAACTCATATTGATAGACTTCATTAGGCAGCAGCTCTTGTTGTAAAGCTTCTGGTATGTTGGTGACTTTATAGCTTCTTCCAAAAAACTGATAGCCATCTGTGGCATACCCTTTCAGTGATTGAAAACTGCCGTGTTCAACCAATGGGAACCGCCCATTTTGTGGTTGATTTTGGCGAGAGGAAACCGTGATTCGTCCTTGGTCTTCGGTCACATGATGATCGACATATTGCGAAACATACGCTTCATTTGATTGCACAGCACCTTTAGCGGCATTGCCCAGATCTTGTCCGTAGACAATGTCGGCTTTTCCGCTTCCGCTTAAACGGACACGCCAAAACCAAACATTTTCTGCCAATTGAAAATCAACTTGATAGCTAACGGATCGATAAATGCCAGACCATTGTAATTGATGTTCGTTGTACCCAAAGGTACTCTTCGCATTCGAGCCAATCAATGGCGTAAAAGAAATCTCACCCTCTTCTTCGATACGCAGATATAGTTGATTCAAGCTGCCATCTAATGGATTCCCGTTTAACTGATTGATCATGATCTCATGGCTTTGGATCTCATATAAATCGCCTGTAGGTAAAAAGACAGCTGTCGTATCAGCATTGGCTACTTGAATTTTTTTCGTCATAAAAACCATCCTATCTTAAACTAATTGCAGTGTTGTTTCTTGCAGATCACGACTATTTGGCCCAACCATGATCTTGAATTGTCCAGTGTCACTCGCCACTTGCTGATTGCTGTGAACATAACGCAACTGGGTTTCAGTGAGGCTGAAGGTTACTTCTTTGACTTCACCCGCAGCCAATGTGACTTGCTGGAAGTCTTTCAATTCTTTGACTGGACGCACGACTTCGCCGACCATATCTCGGATATATAATTGGACTGTTTCAGTAACTACGTGTTCCCCCTCGTTTTTAACGGTCACAGAAATGTGCGCCGTTTGTTGCGCATCAATTTGTGCTGTATCGATGGCAAGTGCTGTGTAAGTGACCGGACTATAACTTAGACCAAAACCGAAAGGATATTTGGCATCATTCGAGACATCCAAATATTTCGATACATATTTTTCATCCGGTGCTTTTTCATAAGGACGTCCAGTATTGTCCACATTGTAGTAGATCGGTACTTGGCCCACAGTTTCTGGGAAAGACATGCTCAAACGACCACTTGGATTGCCATCCCCCCATAAAATCTCTGCCAATGCGCTGCCCCCTTCAGTACCAGGGAACCATGCCTCAACGATCCCTTGGGCTTGATCGATTGCTTGCAGATCTAATGGCCGTCCGTTGAACAACGTCACCACGATGTTTTCATTGTGCTGCTTCAACGTCTCAAACAATCTCCGTTGTGCTTCTGGCAGTCGAATATCACTACGACTAGCTGCTTCCCCGCTCATCCATTCTTGTTCGCCTAATGCTAAGACAACTTTATCAGCTTGCTGAACGAGTGCGATTGCTTCGTCGATGGCCGCGTCACTTGGTGCGAAATAATCAAATGGCTCAGTACCATAAATAATCTTCGCACCAAGCGCTTGGGCACCTTCTACAAGATGGACCACTTCTTCTTGTTTGCCTTGCCATGACCAAGCACCCAGTAAATCTCTTGATTGGGCACCGGGACCGACGATTGCCACCTTCTCATCTGTCTTGAATGGCAAGATCCCCTCATTCTTGAGGAGCACCATTGATTTTTTGGCAATATCTTTCGCGATCATGCGATGATTCTCCGAAAGCACCACAGCGGCTTCGGCAGTTTCATCGGCACCCCGATAAGGATTTTCGAATAAGCCCAAGTCATTTTTGAGGGTTAGGATCCGCAAGACCGCATCATCTAACAACGCTTCGTCGACCGTTCCTTCTTCAATCAATTCTTGCAGATGATCTGTATAACAGGTCGTCATCATTTCAATATCGACCCCTGCTTTGATTGCCAGTTCAGCGGCTTGCTTTTCATTCTCCGCTGCACCATGGGCGATGATTTCTATGATCGCGCCCCAGTCAGAGATCACAACACCTTCAAAGCCAAATTCTTTTCGCAAGACATCTCTAAACAACCAGCGATTGGCAGTTGCTGGAATGCCATCCACCGTATTGAAAGACGTCATGACCAATTTCGCACCAGCATCCAGAGCTGCTTTGTAGCCTGGCAAATAGCTCTCCCGCAATTGCCTTTCAGACATATTGACTGTATTGTAATCACGACCGCCGATCGCTGCACCATAAGCTGCGAAGTGTTTGACACAAGCAGCCACCCGATTGACATCATTGGTCAAGTCATCCCCTTGATAGCCTTTGACAAAAGCCTCCGCAAATCGACCGTTCAGATACGCATCTTCCCCAGTTGATTCCATGACACGCCCCCACCGTGGATCGCGTACCAAATCGACCATGGGTGAAAATGTTACGTGCAACCCTGATACTGCTGCTTCTTTGGCTGACACTTCCGCCATTTGTTCGGCTGCTTGCAGATTCCATGAGCTGCCTAAAGCAAGAGGGATCGGGAAAATCGTCCGAAAGCCATGGATGATGTCTGCCATTAAAATCGTCGGGATATGTAACCGATTGTTTTTGATGTAGTCCTTTTGGACACGAATGGCCTCTTTGGCACCTGAGACACCTAGTGTGGTCCCAGCATTATTGATATTTTCTTGGGTCAACCCTAAGTCGCTCATCGGACCAGTTTTTTCTTCTGCTTTATCTGAATAAAATGCCGCCGCCAATTGCAGCAGTTGATCGACTTTTTCTTCGATCGTCATTTCTGAAAGTAATGCTGTCAGTTGTTGTTTTTTCATTTTTCATCCACCTTTTTTTCTTCAAATCGTAGTTCTGCTTCTAGCGGGAAGTGATCCGATGGAAAGCGTCGGTCACAGGCATCGGTTAGACAGGCGGTTTTTACCACTGTAAATCCCTTGGTGTAGATATAATCGATTTCCTCTAATTCTGACCAGGGCATGTTGTAATCGAAATTTTGATAAGATCCCTTTGGCCCATAATGGGGTTGTTCCCCGTGTTCTTTGGCATTGCTAAATAGTGTCGCTAGATAATCGTGCACATCTTCTGTTCTTTCCGCGTTCAAATCACCCATCAACAGTACCGGATAGATACTGATTTTATCCGCTAAACGGGTCAAGATCACTTTCATTCCTTCAAAACGGGCGATTTCTGAAATATTATCCAGATGCGTCGAGATCACCAAAAATGCCGGTCCTTCTTTTGGTTCCAAAATTGCCCAGATACACAATCGGGTATATGCAGCCTCCGGATGGATGCTTGGCTGATCTGGTGTCAACGACAACCAAAACGATCCTGAGTCCATTAAAGAATAATCGCTGGGTTTGTAATATAAGCCAATTCCTTCTCCTTGACCATCACCATCTCGCTCAGCAGTGATGCTTTGGTATTGTGTCAGTGTTTGCAGATCTGCAATTTGTGTGGGACGGATTTCTTGTACTGCCAACAACGACCAGTCATGATAGTTGATTAGCTCCAATACCTTATCAGACCGATAACGCCATTGCCAATCTTGGTCAAAGTCGGTATCGACACGCAAATTATAAGTGGCTACTTTCATTGTCTGTCATTCCTTCTGCTTGTCTTTTGATAATAATCTTTTTACTTGTTGCATCTCCCGACGGATTTGTATGGCTTCACCACCACCGTGGCCTTTATTTAAATAGATCATCAACTGTTTGGGTGCGCGAATTTTTTTATAGGAAACGAAGAAGTCAGCCATCGGGCAAATCGGATCCTTGCTGCCAACTGACGCAAAGACCGGACCAGTGATTTGTTGCGCCACATATTGCAAGTCATAATAAGACATCACATCTTTGATCTGCGCAGCCAACTCTGGATGCGCTACACAGTAGTCTTGGATCACTGCATAACTGCCGGTTCTTTGGGCTAACCGATTCAGAATATTGGAATGGCTTGGTACATCCGCAAAGGTAGCAAAAATCGGGCTTGTAGCCAACGCATTGACCCACAAGGCAACCCCTCCGCCTTGCGAACCGCCTCGCAAGATCACGTGGTTTTGATCAACCTCAGATAATGCTTGTGCAACTTCTAGCGATCGCAGACTATCTGCGATCAATCGCTTCATATAAAAATCTTCTTTTTTTAAAATCCCTCTGCCAAAAGGCAGCGGATGCTGCGTCGTTTCATAAGGAACATGATCCTGCGTTTTTCCGCCTTGCCCGCGATTGTCGATGACTAAGCACCCACAACCAATCAAAGGCCAATGGGCAAACTGAAATGGTTCTTGCAGATGATTCATATACCCTAAAAATTCAATGACCAATGGACACTGTTTCGTTGTTTGGGGAAGCAATAAGAAACCATGAATCGTTTCATTCCCTAAACTTTGAAATGAGATCTGATAACAGTCAATATCTTTTAATAGTGGAACCATTTGTTTTTTCTTTAATTGCAGTGGAATCGATTGTATTTCTGCACGGACTTGTTGCCAAAATTGCGTTCTTTTAGCGGCTGTGTTTGTCATACAATGGCTCCTTTGCTAATACTTTGTTGAAGAACATCATTTGAACATATGCTGATCCGGAAATACCTAAACAAATAAATAAAAACAAATTGATTTTACTGCAAAGAACAAATAACACGATCGGGATCACGAGTAAGATAATGGCATTGGCGGTACTGCTTAAAACGGCATAGGCTGTCTCTTTCATTGTTTCCTTCACCGATTGCTGGAATAAACTGTATAAGATGATAAACACAACCAAAAACAATCCTGCTAAGCTGACCAAAATAACAGACAAGACACCAAAGTATGGGGTGACCATCATCAAGCTATAAATGATTGCCGCGACACCCACTACATAGCCTGTTGCGATGCCGGTCAATTGAAACCCTCGCTTGAGATTGCGGACAAACGCTTGACGGTATCTGTGCCATACGGGCAAATCTTTTTCATCAAGAAGCTGCCCAATCGTTTGATAGAGGGCTATCACTGCCGGCCCTGCAAAAATGATCGTCATCACTGGTAGCATAAAGAGAAAACTAAGTATGATCAGGTCTGCCAAAAAAGCAAACACCCGGTAGTACCATCCTTCATAAGAAAATAGTTGTTTCATGGTAAACCTCCAATCGTGGTTTGTTCCGGTTGCCTATTGAAAAAATAAGAAAGAGGAAAGGTCGGTTGTTGGCTTCGCTTTCCTCTTCCTTTCTATCGGTTAATTTAATTTTTCACGGTTCTCAGCCATTTTCTCAGTTTTGATTTCTTTGATGGCATCCCAATTGTTGTCATTTAGGAAACTTTCAAAGTCTGTCAATGTTGTGTCAAAGGCCGCTTCGTCTTTCGAACGAATCAAAGAAATAATCGTGCTGTTGGTTTTGGTTTTGATTGCTGTATTCGAACGGGCTTCCGCTGTTCCGGCGTCTGGATCGGTATTTTCAATAACAAAATGCGGATACAATTTGCCTTCGCCCCATTCTTGCATTTGTGTCAAGGCATTCTCTGTTTTCACTTTCAAGGCATTGGCACGGTCATTGTTAAAATAGTTGAATCGACTAATACCATATTTTTTGTTGTAGGCTTCATTGTCGCTTTGTTCCATTTCTTTGATTTCTGGCAAGTAATCGATTTTGCCTTCATCATTGTAGGCATAAGTTACACCTTCTACACCAAATTTAGTTAAGATCTGTCCTGGTTCATCGATCAAATAAGTAAATAGTTGGGTCACTTTTGCAGGATCCGCAGCATCTTTGGTGATGTAGTTGATCAACCAGCCAGAAATACCTGTTTGATTCAAGGTTGCTTCTCTGCCAGATGTGCTTGCAGGGGCATCGATTGCGATATAACGGGTATCTGAATTGTTCATGAATTCAGTGAAATTACCACCTTGCCCACTTGTACCAGCAACTAAAATCGTTGCATAATCACCTTTTTTGACTTTTTCATCATAGGTTGGTCCATCATCTGTGAAACTATCATCACTGATATTGCCTTCACGATACACTTCATTGAATGCTTTTAACCAAGTGATGTATTCTTCATCTAAATTACGATCATAGTAATTGCCATCTTTATCTTCCAAAGGTACACCCAAGAAATCTTGTAGTTTATCTGAGAATGGTCCTGCAGCATCACCAATCGTCGTGAATCCCATTGGGGTCAAGTCTGGATATTTATCCGCAATTTCTTGCATCACTTTGATAAAGTTTTCTGGTGTTGATACATCCGGTTTGCCTAATGCTTCATAGACATCTTCTCTGATCACGAAGTTGTCATTGACAGGAATATTGCCGCTCTCATAGTCTGCTGCGGTATTTGAATAGTTCGGATAACCATAAGTCTTGCCATTGTCTAATGAAAACCAGTTGAAAGTATCCTCAGTGACAACATCCATTAAATACGGATCATATTGTTCCGCTAAATCATTCAATGCATAAGCCCAACTATCTGCTTTGACAGCTGCTTGACTGGTTTTGTCCATCAGGGTCACGATATCTGGCATATCCCCACTGGAAATCAAGGCATTCAGTTTGGAATCATCACCAGAAATAAATTCAATATCAATGTTCAGATCTTTTTTGATTTGGGCTGTGGTCACATCTTCACCAAAAGGCAATGCGGTCCAATCCGAATTGATGTACCATGTGATCTTTGTTGTTTCTTCTTTGGTATCTAATTTCCAAGCAGGGGTACTTTCATCTAGCTCATACCGATCTTTGATCGAAAAATCTGAGCCGCTTGCATCGTCTGAGCTCCCGCCACATGCTGCTAAGCCAAACAATGCTGTTGCTGCCAATAAACCGCCTAATACTTTCTTCATGTTCTATCCCTCTTTCTATTCTTTTACTGCACCGGCCATCATACCGCCGATAAAGTGTTTTTGAAGCAATGGATAAATAATTAAAATCGGTACTGTCGTGATTACGATCGTAGCCAACTGCACCCCACGGGTCGTTGCTTGGACCACAAAGTCCGTACTGCCGCTTTCTGTCATCGCACTTAAATTTGAACGTACGATGATTTCATAGATTTTCATTTGCAATGGATAGAGGTATTCTTTGGTAATGTATAATTTTGTGGTCATAAAGTCATTCCATTGCCCCACACCATTAAACAAGATAATCGTAGCCAATGCCGGTTTCGTTAGTGGCAAAAAGATTTTGTAAAAAATTTGAAATTCACTCGCACCATCGATTTTGGCGGATTCTTCCAGTGATGGTGGAATTTCTCGGAAAAAGTTCATTAAAATCACCACATCATAATAACTGAACAATGCTGGAATGATATAGACCCAGAAAGAATCCAACAGACCCAATGAGCGGATCAGTAAATACGTAGGAATCATCCCGCCACTGAAGTACATCGTGATCACACCTAATGTGGTATAGATATTCCGACCAATCAAGCGGGATTTACTTAATCCATAGGCTACCACCGCACAAAATAACGTATGGGTCGACGCACCGATCACGGTTTTTAATACTGAAATCAAAAAGGCTTTGGGAATACTTGCATCAGATAAGACTTTATGATAATTTTCCCAAGTAAATCCTTTCGGCCATAACACTAAGCCATTTCCCGCTAATCCAGAGCCAGAGGACACTGAGGATACCAAGATATTCCAAACAGGAACAATGATCAATAATGAGAAGAGAATCAAAATCATCGTATTGAAGAAATAAAACCAGCTATTTTCTGTTTTTTTTCGTTTAATCATCTTTTTTCCTCCTATAAGATCACTGAATTGCCGTTATTCAGTTTCCGTGTTACCCGATCGGTGATCACCAGAAGAATAACTGAAATAATGGCTACCCCTAATCCGACTGCCGTTGCATAAGAGAAATCACCTTGCGTCAGCCCCATTTTATAAACGAAAGAGTTGATTACTTCTGATTTGTTTTGGTTTTGAGAATTCATCAAGACCAGCGTTTGGTCCAAGTTTGACCCCAAGATACCGCTGACATTTAAAATCAAATTCAAGGAAATGATTGGTGTCAATAGCGGCAAGGTGATGGAACGGATCTGCCGCAACTTGCTGGCGCCATCGATTCTAGCTGCCTCATAGAAAGTAGGATCGATACGGGACATACCGGCTAAATACAAGATTGTTCCCCAACCGACTTCTTTCCATAAATCTGACAAAACGGCTATCAGCCAATACTTATCAGGATCCAGCAAGTGATTGACACCTTTGTCCATCAAACCAACTGACATCAACACTTGATTGATAAAACCATTGGTGGATAACCACGAAATCATCATCCCCCCCAATACGATCCAGGAAAAGAAATGGGGAATATATGAAACCGTTTGAATAATTTTCTTTAAGCGGCCATCTTGCATTTCAAAAATCATAATGGCTAAAATAATTGGGATCGCAAAGCCTAGCCCTAGTTTCAACAGACTGATGGCTAGTGTATTGGTCACTGCTTCCCAGAAAAAACTATCACTCATAATGATACGAAAATTCTCTAAACCAACCCAAGGTGCCGATGAAATCGTATCGATCACTGTATAGTTTTTGAATGCGATGATAATGCCATAAATTGGAATATAGTTAAATACGATCATAAAGGCAACGCCTGGAAAGACCATCCAATGCAGCTGCCGCTGGCTATAAATCTTTTGCAATTTACTCATATCCATAATCCCTTCCTTTTTTGCCCTGAGAAAACTCATTTCCCATTTGGTGAAACGTTTCTACAAACAGAGTATACGTGCTGATAAACAAAAATGCAAGCCTTTTCAAATCTTTTTCGCATTTTTTTTATGTCCTTTTTTGATAGATGTTTTTTTTAGACAAGTATCTTTTTTCACAATGGAAAGACTGACATATCAGTGTATCTTCAAAAAAATCCGCTTATTCAAAAGCAAAAAGAACTGAAATACTATATCTAATAAGATTTATCTCGAAACTTACTTTAAAGAAAACAAGGAGAAACGTTTCACTTAACATAAAAAAGCATACCATTCGGCATGCTTTTTTCTATACTATGGTTGTTATACTTCCTTAAATGGGTATCCAAAATGGTCGTAAGCTAACTGCGTAGCTATTCGGCCACGGGGTGTGCGCTTGAGAAACCCTTTCTGAATCAAGAAGGGTTCATACATATCTTCAACGGTCTCTGTTTCTTCGCCAATGTTGACAGCGATCGTACTAAGTCCTACTGGCCCACCATGGTACAGTTCGATCATCGTGCGAATCAATTTCTGATCGACGTAATCTAAACCAGCGTGGTCTACCGCCAGCAATTGCAACGCCTGATCAGCGATCATACGATCAATCACGCCATCTGCTTGGACTTGGGCATAATCGCGGACACGTTTCAGCAAACGATTGGCGATCCGTGGGGTACCTCTGGAACGACGGGCAATTTCGATGGCCCCTTCTTCAACAATATCCGTTTGAAAAATAGATGCTGTTCGCTGCACGATTTCTTTGAGATCAGCTTCTTCATAATATTGCATATGAGATATGATGCCAAAGCGATCCCGCAACGGCGCAGACAACATCCCTGCTCGAGTCGTCGCCCCCACCAAAGTAAAGGGGGGCAAGGGAAAGTGGACAGGATGGGCTGTTGTGCCTTGCCCGACCATGATATCGACATAAAAGTCTTCCATGGCTGAATACAACATCTCTTCCGCCACACGCGGAAGGCGATGGATTTCATCGATAAACAGTACATCACCGGGTTGCAATTCATTGAGAACAGCAATCAAATCGCCGGGTTTTTCGATGGCTGGCCCACTTGTGGTCTTGATCTGTACAGCCATTTCATTGGCGATCACCATGGCCATCGTGGTTTTCCCTAATCCTGGCGGACCATATAACAATACATGATCTAGTGCTTCTTCCCGATTCCTGGCTGCTTGGATGTAAATACTTAATTCTTGTTTGACTTTATTTTGGCCGATATATTGCGCAAGGGATTGCGGACGCAGTGATTTTTCGATGATTTCTTCTTGTTCATTGGACTCTGGTGAAACGATCCGTTCCTCTGTCACACTGATCCCTCCCTATTTTTTCATCATTAAACGAAGAGCTTCCCGCAAATATTCATCTGTGGACTTCGTCGTATTGGTTGACAACTGTTTCTCGACTTTTTTGATTTCTTTGTCACTATACCCTAATGCCTTCAAGGCTTCCAGCGCTTCTTCCAATGCCGTCGTTGCGACCGTCACCGGCACGATAGCTGCTTCTCCCACAAGTTCTGCTAATTTGCCTTTCAAGTCAAGGACCATTTGCTGGGCTGTTTTCTTACCAACACCGGGAAACTTGGTCAGGTAAGTGACATCTTCATTTTCAACAGCCGTGATCAAGCCAGCATGGTCATCATTGGCCATGATCGCTAATGCGCTTTTAGGACCAATGCCGGAAACGCTGATCAATTTAAGAAACAGTTGCTTGCCTTCAATCGTTGAAAAGCCATACAGACTATGGGCATCTTCTCGGATAACTTGATGCAGATAGATTTTGACTTCTTGGTTAAGTTTACCACTAAAAGAATAAGGATTCCCAAAAGCGATCTGATAGCCGATTCCATGAGTTTCAACTACGATATATGCTGGGAAAATATCCGTTACTTTGCCTTTAATATATTCGTACATGTGCATTCCTTTCTGTACATACGTTCCCTTTATTGTAGCATAGACTGAAGGGCAAAAAAAGGACTGCCCGCAAAGACAGTCCTAAAAGTGTTGATGCATTCGGTGCCAAAACAACGCACCAAGTGGCCCATTCTCCTATTTGGCGGGCTACTCTACAACCGATTTGTATTCACCGTAGCCTTTTTCATCCATTTCTGCTAACGGAATGAATTTGAGTGCTGCGGAATTGATGCAATAGCGCAAACCACCTTTATCTTGCGGCCCATCTGAAAAAACATGGCCCAAATGGGAATCTGCTTCTTTGCTGCGCACTTCTACTCGATGCATACCGTGAGAGAAGTCCGCTTTCTCTTGAATATCTTGTCGACTGATTGGTTTAGAGAAAGATGGCCAACCGCAGCCTGCATCAAACTTATCTGTTGATGCAAACAAAGGATCGCCGCTGATGATGTCCACATAGATGCCTTTTTCATAGAAGTCATCGTATTCACCGGTAAAGGGGCGTTCTGTCGCATTTTCTTGCGTGACAGCATATTCGATCGGTGAAAGGGTTTCTTTCAATGCTTCTTTATTTTCTTTTGTCATGATGTCACCTGCTTTCAGTTTTTGACTCATCCTGTTGCATTCATTCTGCCTCTTTTTGATAGGATTGTAAACTGACATGCTTATACTCACTCAGCTAATCCTGGCCAACGAATCGTCTGTTCAGCAAAATGCAGGTAAGAAGGCTGATCCTTAGTAAAGATTTCTTCCGTTAATTTTGCCTCAGATAAGTCTGGAAATAAGCCTGCTGCAAAATAATAGTGATTCGTTTCTTTAGCAAAATAGCAGATACTCGACCCACATTGACCGCAAAAACCTCTTTGCGCCCAAGCAGAAGACGCATACCACCGCATCTGTTCGTCCTCGAATACAACTTGGTCACGTCGACAAGGTGCCAATGCGATCATTGGACCACCATGAAACTTTTGGCACATTTGGCAATGACAGACCGTGATATGCGCATCGATTTCTTTGATCGTAATCTGTATTTTGCCGCATAAACAACTCCCTTTTGCCTTCATTTTATGGCCTCCTCAGGAAATTCTGCCAACAATCGATTGACCGTATTGACTGGAAAACCAACAATGGTATAAAAGTCACCTTGAATTGCTTCAACAAAAACTTTCGCTGCTCCTTGAATACCATACCCACCAGCCTTATCTTGGTATTCATTTAAATCAAGATAGTGTTGGATCACGGCTTCTGTTAGCGGACTGAATAGTACTTCAGCAGAAACAACGGCTGTTTCCTGATGGTCACCTTTTTGCAAATAGACGGCCGTGTGGACCCAGTGCTTTCTACCACTCATTAAACGCAGCATGCGATACGCATCTTGACGGTCTATTGGTTTGCCCAAAATCTCACCATCGATCGCGACCGTTGTATCGCAAGCGATCACCACATCATCGGGATAGTTTGTCGCCACTACAGCGGCTTTTTCAGCTGCCATTCGTTTGACATAAGGAATCGCTGTCTCTCCCAAATGAACACTTTCATCAATATCTGCTGGTTGGATTGTAAATCTGGGCACCAATTCTGCCAACAGCGCTTTTCTTCTAGGTGATTGTGACGCTAAAATAATCATTCGATCGAACTCCTTGATCCGTGAGGGTCTTGAATACGTTTGAACATCCGTTCCATATCACTATTGGTAAAATGGATCAACACAGGGCGGCCATGGGGACAGTTAAAAGGATTTTCACATTGCGCCAAGTCGATCAATAAAGTCCGCGCTTGGGCTTCATTCAGATAGTGATTGGCTTTGATCGATCGTTTACAACTCATCATAATGGCTACCGCTTCACGAAACTTTTTGACGCTGACACTTCCAGTCGTCAAAAGCATATCGATCATTTCCCGTACGATCGATTCTTCCTCTCCACTTGGGTACCAAGTGGGATGCGCCCGCAAAATAAAGCTATTGGCACCAAACGGCTCTAAATGAATGCCAACTTCTGCCAATTGTTCGCTCTTTTCTTGTATCTGCAACGCATCACTATTGGGATAATCCAAGACGATCGGTACCAGCAATTCTTGCAAATCATTGGTTACATCCCCGATTTTTTCACGAAAATATTCATACTTGATCCGTTCCTGCGCGGCATGTTGGTCCACGATATACAGCCCTTCCTCACTTTGGGCAAATAGATAGGTACCATGCATTTGGCCGAAATAAGCCAACTGCGGAAAACGTTCTTTGGTTGGTGTTTCTTCCAATAAACGATCAACGGTCTTCAAGTAGTTTTTATCCTTGCCATGGATTTCTGGATGCAAGTGCTTGATCGCGTCTGCCTCGCTCTTTGCTTCCTCCGCCCCACTTATTTGCGCCTCATTTGTTAGCGTTGCGTTAGGATCCGTAGGAAAAGACTCTTCAATGGATACTGGTTTGATTGATTTATTCGGTAAAGACGCTGCTAAATTCGTGAAAGCTTCTGGACTTTCCACGATACTTTCATCGATTTTCGTTTCTGCTTCTGTAAGTTTTCCACCTTCCTCCACAGGTTTTTCCACAGACTTATCCACAGTCTGTTGATAAGTCTGATTCAGTTCGAACTTTCCTGTTTGCCTATTAAAGTGCAATCCGGCGGTTTCTTGGGGGTTTTCCAATGCCAATCCCATCTGCTCGACGTGTGGTTGGTCTTTGACCTTCTTTTTAAAGCGCAGATTGTCGGCAGCATTGGGAATCAAATTGATTTCTCGCAATGCTTCATTGATGGCCATACTGATCAATTTTGTCAATTCAGCTTCTTTAGACAGACGCACTTCTTGCTTGGTTGGATGAACATTGACATCTACCAACAAAGGATCCATTTGAATTTCTAAGACCGCAATAGGAAAACGCCCGACCATCAGTTTGGACCCATAGCCCGCAACAATGGATTTATTCAAGGCGAAATTACGAATGTAGCGGCCATTGATGATCGTGGACAAATAATTCCTGCTTGCCCGTGTCACCTCTGGCAATGAAACAAATCCTGTAACTTTAAAATCTAAATCAGACGTATCGATGGCCACCATTTTCTTCGCAGTCTCTACCCCATAAATGCCGGCGATCGTTTGCTTTAAGATGCCATTGCCTGCAGTTCGCAGCATTGGATTGCCTTCATGGACAAGGCGAAACGCAATTTCTGGGTGACTTAGGGCCATTCGATTGACGATATCGCCAATATTCGCCAACTCCGTTTGCAGCGTTTTGACATACTTAAGGCGCGCCGGTGTATTGAAAAACAAGTTCTCGACAGTGATTTTCGTGCCTTGGCGCAAATTGGCTGGTTTGTGTTCCTCAACAGCGCCACCTTTTAAACGGACGTAGGTTCCTTGCTCTGCCCCTTTAACCGCCGTTTCGATGCGCAATACAGAAACAGAGGCAATACTCGGTAAGGCTTCACCACGAAACCCCAGCGTCCGAATGCGAAACAGATCATCCCGGTTGTGAATCTTGCTGGTAGCATGCCGCTTGAAGGCTGTCAGCACATCTTCTTCGGCAATGCCTTCTCCATTATCGATCACTTGGATCTTTCGCAACCCAGCTTCTTCGATAAAAATATCGATCTGTGTGCTGCCTGCATCGACAGCATTCTCAACCAATTCTTTGACCACCGAGGCAGGGCGTTCAACCACTTCACCGGCAGCGATCTGGTTGGCAAGACGTTCGGATAATTCTTGGATTTTTCCCATCTGCTGACCCTTCTTTCTAGATTCGTTTTTGCAATGCGTACAGTGTATTCAACGCGTCCATTGGGGTCATTTCTAGTAAATTTAATTTTTTCAGTTGGTCGATGACCCCGATTTCTTCTGTCGAGATTTCACTAAATAAAGACAGTTGTTGATTTTCTTCAATCTGCGGCTTTTGTTGAACTGTTGGTTCATGCTCTTCTAGTGCCTTCAATATCGTTGCAGCTCTTTGCAGCAATGGACTTGGCAATCCAGCGATTTTGGCTACGTGAATCCCATAGCTTTTGTCTGCTGGCCCTTCCATCATCTTGTGCAAGAAAACGACTTCTCCTTCTTTTTCAACGGCTCCAACATGAATATTGCGTAACTTGTCCAGTTCTTCATCCAGCACGGTCAATTCATGGTAATGGGTAGAAAACAAGGTTTTGGCCCGTACTTCTTTATGGATATATTCGATGATTGCTTGCGCCAATGCCATTCCATCATACGTTGCAGTTCCTCTGCCTAATTCATCAAAGAGAATCAAGCTATTGGGGGTCGCATGACGCAGTGCTTGGTTGGCTTCCATCATTTCTACCATAAAAGTACTTTGGCCGGCAATCAAATCATCACTAGCACCAATACGGGTAAAGATGCGGTCAAAGATCGGCATCTCTGCAGATTGTGCCGGGACAAAACAACCGATTTGTGCCATGATCACCAATAACGCAAATTGACGCATATACGTACTTTTACCAGACATATTCGGCCCTGTGATCAGCAAAATTTCTGTATCCTCAGGCATCACGATGCTGTTGGGGATATATTCTTGATGACCCAACACTTTTTCCACTACGGGATGTCTGCCATCGATGATCGAAACAGCCCGTTTTTTAGCAATCGTTGGACGAACATACTGATAACGTTCCGAGATCGTCGCAAAACTTTGCAGCACATCCACTGCGCTGACAGCTTTGGCTAATGTCTGCAAACGAGCAATACTTTTTTTGACTTCTTCTCGTACCTCTAAAAACAAGCGATATTCTAAATCAACTGATTTTTCTTCCGCTTCTAAGATCAATGTCTCTAAGCGTTTCAATTCTGGAGAGATGAATCGTTCCGCATTGGCCAAGGTTTGTTTCCGCTCGTAGCGGGAAGTATCTAAATTGACCAAATTGGCTTTGGTGATTTCAATATAGTAGCCAAATACTCGGTTGAAGCCAACTTTCAGCGTCTTGACGCCTGTGGCTTGCCGCTCTTTGACTTCCAGTTCAGCGAGCCACTGTTTGCCATCTCGCATTGCTGTACGGTATTCATCTAATTGCTGATGGAACCCATCTTTGATGATATTCCCTTCGGTGATCTGTAATGGGGCATCTTCATCGATCGCCGCTTCGATCAGCGCAACCAAATCATCCATTGGGGTCAGTTCCAACAACAAGTCGTTCCATACCCCGTGATTGATGCCTTCCAATAAATTGGCAATCAAAGGAACTTGCATCAAAGAGGATTTCAATTGCAACAGGTCACGTCCATTGACATTCCCAAAAGCGACCCGGCCAACTAAGCGTTCCATATCATAGACTTTCGTCAAAGCTTCTTGCAAATCTCCTCGTTCAAAGAAACTATCCAATAAAGATTGGACCATTTCTTGACGGGCAACGATTTTTTTGGGTTGGATCAATGGCCGATCTAACCATTGTTTCAATAAACGCCCGCCCATGGCAGTCTTGGTTTCATCTAGCAGCCATAACAACGTACCTTGCTTTTTCCCTGTACGAATCGATTGACTCAATTCTAAATTGAATTTCGAATAATGGTCCATTTTCAAGGCATGGTCTGGCTGGTAGGCAACTGCTTGTTGAATATGCGCCAAACTGCGCTTTTGGGTCACCGACAAATAACTCAACAACTTGCCAGTCACTTCTTTTGCGGCAGGGTCAGTCAAATGACTGGTCAAAAATTGAAACTCCGCATTGTCTTCATTGATATCTTGCGTAGAAAAAACGACTTCTAAGCGCGACTTCAATAACGTGCGCAAAGTCTCTGGAATCTCACTGCATAAGACCACTTCTTTGGTTTGTAAAGCTGCAGCTTCATTGAGAACAGCCTCTTCATCTGCCAAGACAGTGGCTTTTAGTTCTCCTGTACTCAGATCGACATAGGCAAAAGCAAAGTGGTTATCTATTTGAGCGACCGCTGTTAAGAAATTATTTTCTTTCGCCGCCAACCCTTTGCTGTCCATGACCGTTCCCGGTGTGATCAATTGAACGACTTCTCTTTTGACCATTCCCTTAGTCGTTTTGGGGTCCTCGACTTGCTCGCAGATAGCTACTTTGTAGCCTTGTTCGATCAGTGTATCAATATAATTGCTTGCAGCATGATAAGGCACACCACACATCGGAATCGGATCATCCGCATTCTTGTTGCGGCTAGTCAAAGTCAATTCTAATATTTGCGCGGCTTTAATGGCGTCTTCATTGAATAGTTCATAGAAATCTCCTAAACGATAGAACAAAAAAGCATCTTGGTATTGTGCCTTGATGCTTAGATACTGTTCCATCATGGGAGTGTTTTTAGTCTTCTGAGGCATGTTGATCCTCCTCCTGGATGTTTATATTCATTTGCTTTTGAATCTCACTGGTCACATAGTGTAATAATTCATCTGCTTCTTGCAGTGTCCCTCGATAGGCAACCACGATCGGGTGGGCGTCGTATTCTTTTGTCAATGTTTCATACGTATGACGTGCAGCTTGGTAAGCTTCGGGCTTTTGATAATGGTCATATTGAACCATATCCTTTTGTGCTTGTTTGATTGCTTCTTCTAAAGCTTGCAGCTTGGGATTATCAAGAGCACGTCTTTGGATTTTTTGAAAGTCTTGAACCACAGAATGGTGCGCCAAAAGCTGCTTTAGGGTTGTTAGTTCACTGGCGATTTTTGGTTCTTTCTCTAACTGATTCATTGTACTTACTCCGTAAACGGGCGATCTTCACTGATTTGGATTGGTTTGATCGATTTGGCTTTCCCAGATGTTTCATCGATCTCGATCAAACAAGCAGATAAAATACTGCGCCCTTTTTCAACGACTTCAAAACGCTGCGGCAATGCGGTTAAAAATTTCTCGATCACTGGTTCGCGCTTCATCCCCAAAATACCATCATAAGGACCAGTCATGCCGACATCCGATAAATAAGCAGTACCTTGCGGCAAAATACGGGCATCATTGGTTTGGACATGGGTATGCGTACCCACGACAGCAGAAACGCGGCCATCTAAATACCAGCCCATCGCTTGTTTTTCACTGGTGGTTTCACCGTGAAAGTCGACAAAAATAAAGGGTGTCCGCTTACGTGCAAAGGCAAGCAATTCGTCCATTTTACGAAATGGATCATCTAGATCGACCATAAATGAGCGGGCTTGCATATTGATCACTGCCAATTCAATCGCATTGACTTTAACAAAGACCATCCCTACACCCGGCGTTCCTTCTGGAAAATTGGCTGGCCTGATCATTTTTTTGGCCTCACCAATAAATTCAAAAATATCTCGATTGTCCCACGTATGGTTGCCCAATGTCACGACATCGATCCCGTCTTGCAAAAATTTTTTATAGATTTTCCCAGTGATGCCGCGACCAGCTGCCGCATTTTCACCATTGGCGATCGTCACTTGTGGCCGATAGGCTTTCTTCAGTTTCGGTAGATACTCCGTAATCGTTTCTCTACCCAATGATCCAACAACATCTCCAATAAATAATACCCGCACACGATTTCCTCTTCTCTTTTCACTTCTTTTCTATTATAAGGGTTTTGGTCCAGAAAAAAAAGGTGCATTGCTTTTTCACAGCTTGAATCATCATGAAACCATTTATTGCAGCAAACCACAAAAAAAGACGCGTACCTTGTTTCAAAGTACGCGTCTGTGCGCTACGCATGCGGATTCGTTTTTTCTGTGCCGACATGATTCACGATCGCTACGATCAAATCGCGGGCTGTTTCCATTGCTTCCACTGTGATGAATTCATATTGCCCATGGAAGTTTTCCCCACCCGTAAATAAATTGGGGGTTGGTATTCCTTTATAGGTGATTTTGGATCCATCTGTCCCTCCGCGAAAAGGTTCTTCGATCGGCGTGACCCCGATTGCTTTCATTCCAGCTCTGGCCGCTTCAATGCTGCGAGGGTCTTTTCTGATCAAGTCGCCCATATTGTAATATTGATCATAAAGAGTATACGTGATCCGTTCTTGGCCATACTGGCTGTTCAAAGAATCAATGATCGCTACGATGGTGTCTTTGCGTTGTTCAAACCGTTGATGATCGTGGTCTCGAATGATATAGGATACTTTTGCTTGCCCGATATGGCCACTTAAATTATGAAGCAAGTAAAAGCCTTGGTAGTCTTTCGTCAACTCAGGCACTTCTTCTGCCGGTAAGGCTGCATCGATCTGATAGGCAATTTTTAAAGCATTGACCAAACGTCCGTAGGCAGTACCTGGGTGAACACTGGTGCCATTGATCGTAATATCGATCCGTGCAGCATTAAAGGTTTCAAATTCCATATGGCCAATTCGACCACTATCCATTGTATAGGCAAAAGCGACCGGGAAGTCCTCAGGATCAAATCGATCTGCCCCAAGACCTATCTCTTCATCTGGGCCAAAAGCCACCCAAACATCGCCGTGCTGTTGCGGGTCTTGCTTTTGCAAGATACGGATCGCATCGATGATTTCTGCGATCCCTGCTTTATCATCCGCACCCAGCAAAGTGGTGCCATCAGTGGTGATCAATGTTTGGCCGATATAATCAGTCAAATTGGGAAATTCAGCCACATGCATCATCAATTGTTGTTCTTGATTGAGCAAAACATCTTTACCGTCATAGTTTTCGTGGATCTGTGGTTGGATGTTTTCTGCTGCAAAGTCAGCGGTATCGACATGGGCGATAAATCCAATCGCTTCTTTTTCTGGGTTTCCTGGCAAACGACCAATCACAAAACTATTTTTTTCGTAATAGACAACATCAGATAACCCCATCGCCGTCAATTGATCCTTTAACAGTAAGGCTAACGCTACTTGCCCTGGCGTCGTAGGGATCGTTTGACTGGTTGCATCAGAACGGGTATTCATCTTGGCATAGGTTAAAAAGTCTTTCAAGATCTGTTTCATGTGTAACACTTCTTTCTGATTTAAAATGATACTTTACGCTTTGTCTTTCATGCTAAAAGGATAATGGGCGATGATCGGTTTCATGGATCACTTCGCGAAAATCAGCAAATCCAGCAGCTAGACCGCGCAATAAGATTTCTGCCGTCCCCATATTGGTAGCAAGCGGAATCTCATAAACATCGGACAGCCGAATCAACGCCGTTACATCCGGTTCGTGGGGTTGGGCCGCCAAAGGATCCCGCAAAAAAATCACCATATCTAAATCATCTTGCGAAATCATCGCACCAATCTGCTGGTCGCCGCCTAACGGTCCTGACTTATAGCGATGAACCGGCAATTGAGTAGCTTCTTGAATCTTCTTTCCAGTCGTCCCCGTCGCAAAGAGTTCATGTTGTGCCAAAATCTCCCGATACGCTGTGACTAATTTGACCATGACCTCTTTTTTTCGGTCATGGGCGATCAATGCAATTTTCATTGTGTAGCCCTCCTTTGTTCTATTGTCCCGATCATTTGCGTACTTGATATGAAAATCAACTGACGCAAAGCTGTTTGCTGTTCACTAAGTATGGAAAAGAACATAGCAGTGCGCACTAAAGCCCCGCTATGTTCTAGCCTAAATCAGTTTTAATTCTTTCAATGCCAACCAAATACCATCTTCATCATTGCTGGTCGTCACCATATCTGCTACTTGCCGACTGGCTGTTACCGCATTGCCCATTGCTACCCCGACACCGGCGGCTGCCAGCATTTCTCGGTCATTTTGACCATCACCAAAGCAGATCACATCCGCTTGAGAGATGCCTAATTGTTCTGCCACACATAAAATCGTTGCAGCTTTTGACCCTTCCTTTGGCACGACATCTACACTATTTTCGTGCCACCGTACAAAGCGTAATTTACTGTATCTGTCATCAAAATAGTGCTCATATTCTTTTCCATAAAAAGCCAAAGCCTGATAGACTTCTTTTTCTTCAGGAAAGTCCATATCTAGTTCTGGCAATTGCGCGCCAAAAGAATGCATGGCTGCTTCCATCTTCTCAATGTTTAATGAAGAAGCGCGTTTGGCAGTATCCATCCCGACAAATGCAGTATCGATCCCTAGATCATGGGCTTCAGTCACAAAAGCTTGCAGCTGTTCTTCATCCAGCAGATTTTTATATACTTGCTGATGAGCCAAAAAAGCGGCAGCGCCATTACATAGGATGTAGTTATCAAAAGCAAGGGAGCGAATCACATCTTGCGCATGAAAACGACTGCGACCAGTCGCTACTGTCACAAAGTGTCCCGCATCCCGCAAGCGTTGCAATGCCTCGACCGTACTGTCTAAAGGCTGTTTGTTCGAATCAAGCAGGGTTCCGTCAATATCAAAGGCAAAGAATTTCCGATTCATAAAAGGTTAAGGCTCTCTTTCTATAAGAAGTATCCATTTTTTAAGACTTGCATATTTGAACAATTTTATTCAAAATAAATCTCCCCTATATTCTTACATAAAAAAGGCTTGTTTTCAATCTATCTATGTCAATCCCTTCATTAGAATTTGATTCTTTTTTCAAAAATATATGAAATGAATAGCGACACCATTCCCTACCCGTACAATTTTTTATCTAAGATCATTTGATATATACCCTAACATCAATCAATTATGCATCTCTAGCAAACCTTGATATTGAATGACATGCTACTATTTAGATCATTCACTTTGCTTTCAAAAAGTATACTCAACATGTTTGATATAACTAGATTATGGAACAAATCCATCTCAAGCAGGGTTCGCTGTTTTTTTAACGATTAAAAGACTTGCAGATAACAATAGTATTAATATTTATGTTAAAAAAATATAAAACTTATTTATTCTCATGTTATTTTTTAAATTAAACGCCTATACTAACTTATGAAATAATATTTATATATGGAGTGATATCAATGAAAAAATGTTTCTTTTTTTTGTTTGGGGTTTTATTACTATCAGGCTGTTCTGCCGCGGGAAACGAACAATCAGCTTCAAACGCATCATCTACTGCAGAAAAAACTTCTGCTTTGCAAACCACTAGTGTTCCTTTTGGTACTATTGAAGATACCAAGGAAAGCCATAGTATTGCGGAAAATGTTAAAGATCAATCAAACACAAGTGTAGCAAGTAATTCTGACGCAAATAGTACACAAACAAGTAAAATATCTAAAGAAGACACCTATTATGATGAAATAAAAGCAGCTTGGCAAAAACAAAAGGATTATATTGACTCAGTTACTGATCAAAAAACCAAACAATCCCTTCAAACATCATTTGCTGCCGCAAATTCTGAGGCTAACTACCTAGAGATGCAATATCCAGAAGACGTTGAACTGATTAAAGATGCTTTAAAGAAAGTCTTAGATGGCGAATAATAAAAAAAGAGATAGGTATTTAATATGATACCTCTGTCAATTTCTCTATAAAGTGATCCAAACCATGACATCGATGTAAAACTCGCTGTCATGGTTTGAACAAAGATTATTGAACTTCTTGCCACAACGTGGTGATATCCTCTTGCACATCTACTTTGGTTCCACCAAAGTTCTCATCAATATAGTCTTTCACATCATCACTATGATAAAGATCAGCTAGTTTTTGCAAGGCAGGGTCATCTGCATGCTCTTCAGTCGTCACCAACACATTGATACTTGTTTTAGTGTTTTGATCGATTTCTTCTTTGTATAAGGAATCAGTCAAGACATTCAATCCGCCTTCAAAAGCCACAGTATTACTGATCAATGCCAAATCGACATCTTGTAAGATCCTAGGCCCTGTTGTGTCATCGATCAGGTTAAAGGTCAGATTTTTGGGATTTTGCTCGATTTCAGAAGGCGTGCCTGTCCCATTGTCGAAATCATCAGTTAGTGTGATCAATCCGGCTGCTTCTAACAATCGCAACCCTCGTGCTGTATTTGCTGGATTATCCGCTAAAGCGACCACGGCGTCATCAGGAACATCTGCAATATCCTCGATCGAATCAGAATAGATGCCCATCGGCTCCAGATAGGTCGTAGCAATTGGGACTAAGTCTTTATCACTGTCATTATTGAAACTCAGCAAATAACCTAATGATTGAAAGGCATTGACAGCCACTTCTCCATCAACTGTTGCTGTATTCAATTGCGGACCACTATCGATTTCTTTGACTTCGATCGACAGGCCTGCCTCTTTTGTTTCAGCTAATCCGGCAATATAGTTCCAGATTTCTGCATCACTGCCAACAGAACCAATGACAACTTTTTCCGGCTCAGTGGCATCGCCACTGGTCGCCGTTTCTGTTTGCTGTCCACAACCTGCAAATAGTAAGGCTGAAAACAATAAACCTGCACCTACATATTTTTTCATTCTCATCCATCCTTTTTTATTTTTGCACTATATCAATCTCTAGTAAATCTTCCTTAGTGCATCGTCATCCCGCCGGTCACGTTGATCGCTTGACCAGTCAAATAGGCCGCTAAAGAACTTGCCAAGAACAAGACGACATTGGCCACATCTTGTGTTGTACCTGTTCGGCCCAAAGGAACTTGAGCAGCATCTTCCACTTCAATATCCGTTACCGAAAGGCCACGTAATCGAGCGCCATCAACTCTTTCCCGCTGCTTCATTTTTGTTTCAATGATCCCCGGACATACAGCGTTCACAAGAATCCCATCAGGCGCAACTTCTAAAGCCAAATTCTTCGTCAAGCCAATGACTGCGTGCTTTGATGCGACATAAGCACTCATGCCGCGGTAAGGGTTCTTCCCGGCTTGAGAGGCAATCACAATGACTCTCCCTAAGGTTTGCTGCTGTTTCATCGCTGAGACGATTTTTCTCAATACCAGATAGGCTCCTCTTGTATTGATTGCAAAGAGCTGGTCAAAATCTTCCGTGCGACTTGTTAAAAAGGCATCCATGATTGATACCCCAGCAACATGCACCAAGACATCAGGAACCAACTGATTTCTTTTTAGCATGTTGACCAGATGATCAATCGATATTTCTTGGCTAATATCGATATGGATTTGATATGCACCATCTTCTGCTTGAACCCAACCATTTCCGTACTGGATATCTGCATCAATGACGATTGCCCCTTCAGACAAAAATGTCTGACGAACAGCTGCGCCTATCCCTTGGGCACCGCCGATGATCAGGATTACTTTTTGTTGCAGCTCAGAAAATACCATTGGCCACCTCTACACGACTTGACGTACAAATGCGTCGTCACTAATGCCTTGCTCCAACACCAATTTTGCCCATTCTTTAGCAGAAAATAAAGAGTGATCTTTATAGTTGCCGCAGCTTTTGGCGTCAGTGCCTTGAACATCTGACCACTCGATATCTTCGACAATTTGCTTCAAGGTGGTTTTCAAAGCTGTCGCTACTTCTGCTGCGTCATATTTGCCCCAAACAATCAAATGGAAACCAGTTCGACACCCAAACGGAGATACATCGATAATACCCGCCAACCGATCTCTGAGTAATGCCGCCAACAAATGTTCCAGCGTATGGATTGCGCCAGTTGGGATCTCTGCTTTGTTTGGTTGTGCAAACCGCAGATCATAGTTGGTGATCGTGTCACCTTTTGGACCAGTTTCTGTTGTGATGACTCGAACGTATGGTGCGATCACTTTATTATGATCCAAGGTAAAACTTTCTACTTCTGCCATATTCTATTCCTACTTTCTATGATTGATTGTGCCTTCTTACGAGAAGGCTTTCTTCCCTGAAAATACACGCGCACAGCATCAAGCAACTGTTTGATGTGCATTTTTTGGGTAAAAAAAAATCCTTAAGAGAGTATTCTCCTAAGGATGTAATCACTTACATGGTACCACCTTTGTGCGCATCCTTCTTACAAAGAATGCCTCTGCGCCAATACAGCCACTGCGATATTGGGATCCATGATAACGGGGACAGCCGTGCACCTCTAAAAAACAATCTCTCGAAGTACCCACTCAAAAGCCATTTTCAGATTCGTTTTCTTCCACCCTTTTTCAGCTAACGGGGCTCTCTGCTAGGAATACCACTCGATCTTACTTTCTTCATCAACGTGTTTGTTGCTTGATTTTTATCAAGGATAGCAGATAGACCAATGACTGTCAATCAGATTTTTTGAAAAAAAAAGAAGCATTTCTGCTTCTTACTAACTAATTAATCAACATAAGTCGATTTAGAATTATTCAACCATGCATAGCCTAAGCCCATCACAAGTCCGCCACCGATGTAGTTACCGATAAATGCAAAGACCAGGTTATGGATAACGCTGCCGACTGTCATGCCAGCTAAGTGACCACCTGAAGCCCAGAAAGCCAAAGTAAAGGCTGGGAAGTTGGCGATAACGTGCTCGAAACCTAAGAAGGCAAAGATAAAGATAATGAAAATGATTGCTGCCACTTTACCAGCATCATCTTTCATTCGCATGCTGACCAAAACCGCTGTATTCACAACAATGTTGGCAAACATCGCTTCAACTAAAATTTGGAGCGTTGATTTGTCTAATTTTGCAGTGATCGATGTCAACATAAAGTTATCGGCAGTCAATCCTTGGAAAGGACCTGTCAACGCCACGATCGAGCCAAAAATCACGCCGCCAATCAAATTAAATAAGACACAGGTAAATAAAATCTTCAACGCCAAAGGAACACTTAGACGTTTACGATATACCCCGACCGTCATATACAACATATTCGATGTGCCAAGCTCAGCGTTCATATACAAAATCATCACCAATGACCAGCTAAACATAAAGGCATACAAAATTTTCCCAAGACCATGGACCATCGATTCACCTTTCATCGCAATGGCAAAAGCGATTGCTGTACCTAAGGTCAAAAACAGACAGGCCATCATTGCACGGACAGCGTAACGCAAATAACTACTTTTGATCAAATCGATTTTCTTTTCGATAGAAGAATCGATCTTCTCAAATAACGGGGATACTGGATTCATTTTTCTGCTCCTTTTTTTGTTTATCATCTTTGTTCGTTATAAATTGCACAATACTTCCATATTTTAAAGACGAAACGCTGATTTGTAAAGTGATAAATGAAAATATAAGGAATTTATGAAAGATTTCATTTCTAGTTTTCATTTAAGCAGCCTGAGCATGCCTTGACTTATGGAACAAAATTTCGTATACTATGCTTTGTGTAAAATAATGCAGCAGGGAAATAATAACTCGTCCCCAGTTCGTTGCCCGCAGGGTTCAATTGCGTAACCGCGGCTGCAAAGGTGAAGATTGAAGAACGAACTGTACGAATATGAATTTTTCAACGGATTATTTTACTCCAAACTAATTTATTGGAGGAACCAAATTATGTCACGTTATACTGGACCATCATGGAAAATCTCTCGTCGTTTAGGTATTTCATTATCAGAAACTGGAAAAGAATTGGCACGTCGCCCTTACGCTCCAGGACAACACGGACCAAACAGCCGTGGAAAGAAATCAGAATACGGCATGCAATTAACTGAAAAACAAAAACTACGTCATATGTACGGCGTCAACGAACGTCAATTCCGTACATTGTTCGTTAAAGCAAGCAAAATCAAAGAAGGCAAACACGGTGTTAACTTCATGATTTTACTAGAACAACGCTTAGATAACGTTGTTTACCGTCTAGGTTTAGCAACTACACGTCGTCAAGCACGCCAATTGGTCAACCATGGCCACGTATTGGTAGACGGCAAACGCGTTGATATCCCTTCATACCACGTTGAAGTAGGTCAAGTGATCAGCGTTCGCGAAAAATCACAAAATATTTCAACAATCAAAGAAGCTGTTGAAGCAACAGCTGGCCGCGCTTCATTCGTCAGCTTTGACAGCGAAAAATTAGAAGGTTCATTGACTCGTTTACCTGAGCGTGATGAATTGACTGCAGAAGTTGACGAAGCATTAGTCGTTGAATTCTACAACCAAGTACTTTAATTTTTCAACGAACACGATCCTTTATTGGGTCGTGTTTTTTTGTGCAGACAAAAAGAGAAGCCCATGGCTTCTCTTGATTGACTGATTTCAGATAATATTGACCACTGACTTGCCTTCTGTTTTCTTTTGGCGATAATTGAACATCAAAAGTTCTCTTTGACGTCTTTTAAAAATAATCTTGCGTAGATTTCGGGGGACGAATTTACGTATATCTTCTTCATTATAGCCTACTTGCAATTTATGTTGATCAATAATAATAGGTCGCTTCAATAAATTAGGATAGGTTTCGATCAATTCTAGTAATTCTTCAAGTTTCAATTCATCTAAATCAATGTCTAATTTTTGATAGACTTTGGAACGGGTCGAAATGATATCTTCCGTGCCATTTTTTGTTAAAGAAAGAATTTCCCTTAATTCCTCACTATTTAATGGATCGCTAAACATGTTTCTTTCTTTAAAAGGCAACTCATTTTCGGTCAACCAAGCCCGCGCTTTGCGGCATGAGGTACAACTTGGTGTCGTATATAGTGAGATCATTTAATCATTCTTCCTTTCTTACTGATTTTGACTGACATCTTGATTTGAAGGTAAAATCTCCATCTTTTCAAAGGTTTCTTGTGTCACAACATCCGCGATACGAATATTGATTTCTTTGACTGTGAATGTGGTCAAACGGCTTACTTCTTGGCGCACGATTTCTTGGATCTGCCTAAATAGTTTTGGAATATCTTTCCCGTAGAGCACAACCACTTCCAAGTCGATCGCAATTTCTTCTTTGCCCATCTCCACATTGATTCCAGAGGCAACTTGTTCCTGTTTTTCAAGTGCTTCTGTTTCATCGGTAATAAACCGCCCATTCAAGCTGATCAAACCATCGACAGATGTCAATGCAGCACCGATAATCGTTTCAATGACTTTTTCTTCAAAGGACAATGCATTCGTTGTTTCTTGCTGATTTTTAGTTTGTTGATCGTATGTCATTTTTCACACTCCTTGATTTGACGAATAAAGAATACGCCAGCAGCAACTATCATCTCTTACACCATCTTGTCTAATCAACTTTTTCTTCTAGGAAAAATACCCTACCCTTTAAGCATAGTTTTTTTTCGGTTTTTTTACAAAGGAAAACACTTGTTACTGCAAAAAATAATATATTTGACCGTAAAATAGTACGTTAAAAAAACAACAGCAGACTGACCTGCTGTTGTTTTTATCCTCACGGTGATTGGTTTTTGATTTTGGTACATGACCACGCATCTTCTGTAATTTCGATTTGATATAGTACATGCTGATGAATGGTTCTAAAACGTAATTTTTTCCAATGAGTAGGCAAGTTAGGTGTTAACTTTATTTGATCATCTTGCCAATCGAGACCCGCAAAACCTTGTACGATTGTCATCCATGCACCACCACTAGCCGCAGGATGGGTCCCCCCGATGTAGATATTTCCGGCAAATTGTTTTGACTTCCCTTCAATATCGATGGTTGCTGACTGCATGAAGAGTGGATAGGCCCAATCCGGTTTGCCAATTTTGCTTGCCAATATCGCGTACATACAGGCGCTCAGTGAGGAACCATGTTCTGTACGTTTCTCGTAGTATTGCCAATTTTGTTCAAGCTCGGCTTGCGAAAACTCATTTGAAAAGAGTGCCAATAATAAAATGACGTCCGCTTGTTTGATGACTTGTGTATCAGCTGCGACACCATAGGCACCTCCCCAATATTCCTTTGGATGCAGCAGTCTGCTCGACACAGTTGCTACATCTACGTCTTCTAAAGAAAAGTATCCATCAAATTGCTCAATCACTTGATGTAATTCATCCGATTGCGGAATATATAACCGTTCCACAAAATCTTGCCAGACTACTTTGATTTGTTGCACCTCTTTTTTACCAAAATAAGATGCCAATCTTTCAGGGGCATTCATTTCATAATATGTGATTAACTCAAGCGCAATCACCACTGCTCGTTTGGCCATTTTATTGGTGTAAAAATTATTATTCACACGCTCATGATATTCATCCGGTCCAATCACATCTAACAATTCATAACGGTCTTTTTGCGGTTTAAAGTAGCTATAAGATATATAAAAAGCGGCACAGTCTAAAATAACTTCTCCCGCACCTGATAACAAGAAGGCATGATCCTCAGTGGCCTGCACATAAGACCAAATTGCATAAACGATTGCCCCATTGATATGAATCTGCTTGTCTTTAAAATAGGTACGCATCGGTCTATTTGTGAACACATCCGTCACATTGTAATCCGATGTCGCGTCGTATCCTCCCTCTTGGCTCTCCCAAGCATAAAAAGCGCCCTCAAATCCATAGAACGCAGCTTTTTTACGAGCACCAGACAATGTTTCAACACGGTAGTTGAGGAGTGATTTGGCAACTGATGGCGCTGTTCTTAAAAAGAATGGTAATAAAAACATCTCTGTATCCCAAAAAACAGCACCTTTATATGTTTGACCAGATAACCCACGAGCTGGAATAGACAGATTTTGTGCATGTCTTGGCGCTAAAGAAAGCAAATGATACAGACTATATCTAGTGGCAAACTGCGCCTCTGGATCACCCTCGATTTCTATATCTGCATTTTGCCATAATTGGTTCCATTTTTGTTGATGTACTTGACGACATTTTGCGTATCCTTTAAAAACGGCGGCAGATACACTTTGTTTCACGCACTTAGCCGGTTGATAACTTTCAATTCCGTGAACCACTGCTGCAAAAATATCAACAATCAATGGTTGATCCGGTGTAATGGTGACTTTAACCTCATTTATTATCTGCTTTTCGAGAATCACTTGTTCGACTTGATAAGGATGAGATAATTCAATCCTTTGTCCAACAGAAACAGGATACAGCAGTTCAGTTGTCTGGGCATGGATGGCCGAATAGAGGTCTTCGGTCTCCATTTCAAAATGACTCAAATGCGGGCCATTGATATCCCAAACATCTCCGTCAATCCCTATTTTCAAGGTGATTTCCGTTTGTTTCAATACGGATATTTTCATCTGGGCAATGATTGAATGCACATCATCCATGCTCAAAAATCGTTCTACTTGGTAATCAATCTGATTACCATCTTCCAATGCTACGATCGTATGTCTTGAGTGGATACCGTACCGAATATCTAATTGCTGTGTATGTCCAAGTGGTACTGTTTGCAACACACTGAGGGGTTGATTTCCAACAAACGTTTGTATAGCTAACGGGTTAGGCGCATTAACCGGTTCACGCCACTTATCACCTACTTGATCATAAATACCCAATAAATTGACAGCACATAACTGGTCTTTACCGAACTCTTCTAAAGTTCCCCGATATCCCATATAGCCGTTCGCTATTAAATATTTATTGCCATTTTCGATAATTTTATTGGGAAAATAAGTATCACTAATAGTCCAGGTCATTCAATTTTCTCCTTCCTATTTCAAATGAGCGATCACTGATTCATCTCCAAGTTGGATTTGTTTTTGATATAATTTGATTGGCAGTGGCTCACCTTCTACTAAAGAGATGTTGACACTATTTTGCGTCACTGTCAGTTGAATCAATCGCTGTTTATAGGTGATATTAAACATATAACGCTTCCATTTTTTGGGAATGATTGGTGCTAAAATCAATATGTTTTCGTCTGTTCGTACCCCACCAAACCCATACACAATATTCATCCATGCTGCAGCAATCGAAGTCGTATGGAGCCCTTCTCGTGTATTGCGATTAAAATTATCCAAATCCATACGTGTAGCAAATTCAAAGAACGCATAAGCTTCCTCATTTTTGCCTAATTCTGCAGCTAGAATAGAGTGAATCGACGGGGAAAGGGAAGATTCATGAATCGTTTTTGGCTCATAATAATCATAATTGATTTGTTTTTCTTCTTTGGTAAAAGACTGATTGTATAAGAATAAAAACATCAGGACATCGGGTTGTTTGATCATATCATTCCGATAAATCCGGTCATATGACCAATGATCATATAATGGAAAATCAGCGATTGGAATAGAATGAATATCAATATGCGGTAGTTTAAAAAAACCATCATGTTGTTCAATCAACCCGGATGGTTCTTGCAAAAATAACATCTTTTCAGCACACGTTTTCCATTGATTTCGTTCTTCAACTGATATTCTGAATTTTTCAATAAGTGCTTGGTAGCGGTCTTTACAATCTTGCTCACATTGCGCTAGTGCTTCTAGGGTATAATTTATTGTTCTTTTAGCCATATAATTGGTATACATATTGTGATTCACCATCATTTGAAACTCATCCGGCCCCATAACACCATAAAAACCAAAGTCCCCAACAGGTGACCAATCACCACGTGACACTAAGAATCTTGAGATTTCTATCAGCATTTCAATTCCATGTCCATATAAAAAATCTAAATCCTCAGATACATTGACATAATGCCAGATACCATACGCTACACCTGTACTCGGTTGAAACTGTAAACTCGCATGTTGCCACAGATCGCTTGCCTCATGTCCATTTAAAGTAGCAATCGGATAACAGGCTCCGCGACAATCCAACTGAATGGCCCTCTTCTTGGCTTCTGGTAAAGTATTGTAACGAAATTCAAGCAAATTTTTAGCTGCCGCTAAATTTGTCAGTAAATAAAATGGCAAACAACTCGTTTCTGTATCCCAAAAGGCATGACCGCCATAAGACTCTCCGGTTAAACCTTTAGCTCCTATATTGTGGGTAGGATCTTGTCCGTGGTATGTTTGGTGTAATTGAAAAATACAAAAGCGAATTCCCTGTTGATTACTTTCATCTCCATCAATTTCAATATCTTCTTTTTGCCACACATTCTGCCAATAGCAGGTATTTTCGTGTAACATATCTTCAAAAGATCTCGATACTTGAGCGCCTAAATCGGTTTCCCGCATCGCTGAAATCTCTTCTCCAGTTTTATCTGCTATATTTACCGCTTGACGTTCGATAACTACAGGTATATTGTCATTTAGTTTAACGTTAAACTTAAACCCAATAAATTTATCCCTCTCCACGACTTGCGTGTCTAGGGATGCTGTGGATCGTAATGAGCATCTGGATAAAATCTTTTGATTGGTTGTTATCGTCTGCGCAACCATTTGAATGTCCATAGCTTCCGCCTGTTTACTGATTTCTTCCCAAAAGTTTTGCCCTTCTGATGTATGGATCGTGTTGAAATCGATTCCCATCAATACTTGAAGCGGTTGAACTGCCGTTTCTGATTTAAAGCAAATTCTTTGATAACCAGAAGATACCTGCTGCATATCTAAAATACGCTCGAAAACAATATTGATTCTTGTTTCAGGATTGGGTAGCCAATCAAAGCTGCGTATGAGTAAACCCGATCGTAAATCTAAGTGCCGTTCGAAATTTTCTATGGTTGCTGTGGCTAAATCTAACTGTTGATCACCATACCTAATTCTTGTATATAACCAATCAACTGCATTGACCATAAAGTGGCTGCGGGATACAATTCCTTTATATTTAACGTGATTTTCTTTTGGACTGTTCTCGTAGATTCCGTTAAAATAACTTCCCAAAAGCTGGTTACCCGAGTATCCTTCTTCAAAATAACCTCGTACCCCCATATATTCATTTGCCAATGCAAAAATAGATTCGGATACTTCACTTCGGGCAGGATCGAAGTCAATCTCAGATACCTGCCAAGGATCAATCATGTAATATGAATCTGCAATTTTTGCCATATTAAACTCCTTTATTAAAATGTGGTCTTCCTAATAATCAGTTTTCCATTCAATAATGTGATTTGCGGTTCTTCTTTATGCTTGTCAACAATATTCACGAGTGTTTCCATCGCTTTTTCACCTTTTTTAATTTGATCCAACCGAACTGTTGAGAGCGGAGGATCATTTAATGCGGCATAACGAATGTCATCAAAACTGATAATAGATATTTTTTTTTCATAAAATAATTTTTTCTGTTTTAGTTTATGAATGAATTGAATCGCTAAATAGTCGGCTGTTACTAATAGTGCATCAAATTTAGTGACATCTTCAATCATTTGTTCTTGATCTTTATCTGTATACATCAATTTGGCATCTGCTTCGATCGAGTAATTGTGCAATGCTTCTGCATAACCAAGATAGCGCTGCTGAATCACTGAAGTATTTTGATGGTCGAATGTATAGGATAAAAAGCCTATCCTTGTTTTTCCATTTTCCAATAAATATGTGGTTGCTTCAAAAGCAGCTTTTTGATCATTTGTATTAATAAAATAATTATTCGGATAGCGCTCGATTTTTTCGAAAATCCGTTTCTCCAAATGCGTATCAATAAAAACGATTGGTACTTGAACGATGTGATTCACTTCTTTAAACAGTTCTTGACTGAATCCAACTGCGATAAACCCATCAAACTTCCAATTGTTTTGCAAATCAGCAATATTTTCTGTTTCTGTCACGCTATGCACTAACGTAAAGAAATTATGTTCTTTTGCAATTCTTTCAATCCCCTCTAAAACTTCAGTGACAAAAGGATCTGAGAAATCTAGATTTTTGTGATTAGAGAAATACAACAGTCCAATCAAGCGTGAAGAAGATTTGACCAACGCTCTAGCATTCATATTTGGTGAGTAATTATATTGTTTTATGATTGATTCTATCAAATCAATTTTATCTTGGGACACACGATGCGCTTTTTTATTGATAACATTTGAAACAGTGGTAACGCTCACACCTGCTTCTTCTGCAATTTTTTTTATTGTGATTTTCATGCGCACTGTCCTTTCGATCTTACTCGTTTTTTTCTTATTATACCTTATTGTCGATTTTCAGCAATTACTTGATGGCCCCACTTGACACACCTGCAATAAATCGTTTTTGAAAAATGATATAGATAATGATGACGGGAATAATAGAAATTGACGTCGCCGCAAATAATCCACCATAATCTGTACCATATTGACCATTAAACATTCTTAAACCTACCGACAACAATTGTTTTTCTTCATTATTTATCATCAGATACGGCCATAAAAAATCTTCCCAACTCCATAAAAATTGAAAAATAGCTAAACTGGCAATCGTATTTTGTGACATTGGCAAAATGATTCGATGAAAAATATAAAAGTCTGATGCACCATCTACACGTGCTGCCTCTAGCATTTCGTCAGGAACTTGTGATATAGCTTGTCGAAACATAAAAATGCCAAAGCCGCTGACCACGGATGGAATGATCAATGCTTTATAAGAGTCAAGCCAACCAAAATCAACCATCATTTCATATTTAGGGATAATCGTTACAGCCCATGGCAGCATCATCGTACTCAGAACGACACCAAATAATATGTTCTTGCCCCAGAAACGAAATTTTGCAAAAACAAATCCCATCAATGCACTTGTATATATTATAATCACAGTTGTTGTCACGGCGATAAACAAACTATTTGCAAACATCCGCATGAAATTAAATTTTTCTTGCACATCTAAGTAATTGCTTATTGAACTTGGGGTTGGGAAAAGCGAACCCCCAATTTTTACGATTTCACTGTTTGGTGCAAAAGAAGACAGTAGCATCCAAACAAACGGGATGATTGTAATCAAAGATAGTATAACTAAAATTGAGTTTAAAAAAATCGTTCTTCCCTTGTTCATGACTTCATCTTCCTTTCTCCAGTTGCTTTAAACATCAAAATAGTCAAAATACCTATCATTACAAATAAAATGATCGCCATTGCAGAGGCTGTCCCAAAATTATATTTAACGAAGGCTTCATCAAAAATCAAATATGAGATAACATAAGTAGAAGTCCCTGGACCACCCTCTGTCATAATCAAAATTTGAATATACGCTTGCAAATAAGTAATCAAGGAGGTAATCAGAACAAACAGGGTAGTAGGTTTTAATAATGGTAAAGTAATACGCCAGAATGTTTGCCACGCATTTGCACCATCCATTTTCGATGCTTCAAAAACATCTTCTGGCAATCCCATCAATCCCCCTAGGAAAAGCACCGTTGCATACCCAAAGTCTTTCCAAATCGTCATGATAATGATGGCAGGCAGCGCCCATGTCGAATCCTTCAACCAATTGATATCAAGATTAAAAATTTTATTGATCAATCCAAACTGTGGGTCAAACATCCACATCCAAACAAAAGATACTGCTACTAAAGGTGTAATCGTTGGCATATAAAACAAACCTTGAAATACTGTCCGCATCTTTGTAAACCTTGAAGAAATCAATAGTGCCAATCCCAAACCTAAAACAATCCGAAAAACAACTGAAAAAAAGGCAAAAACAAATGTATTTTTCATGGATTGCCAAAATATACTACTCGTTAGTACATGTTTAAAATTATCTAAACCAACAAAGTCATATTTATCAATTAGTGGATTCCAGTTATGCAAACTACCTGCAAATGCTTTATAGATAGGATAAACAAGGAAAATTGCAAAGTAGATGATCAATAATAAAACAGCGATGGTTTTCATATCAAAACGAAAACGTGTCAATTTCTTATTCATATTCTTCCTCCCATACTATTGAAGGATGCTTTTTTTGACAAAAGCATCCCCCAATCAACGGTTTTATTTTGCCTCATCAAAGTACTGATATGCATCCTCTAACGAAGTAAAATCGCTATCCTTCATATCTGATTCCATTTTTGATTGTCCATCTGAAATTGCCGCATCTAAGTCTTTACCATTAAAAAGCACATCTTCCATCGTTTCAGTTCCTGTAGACTCTACAGTGGCCGGAAAAGGTCCTGGCCAAATCAAACGTTCCACTCTCGGTGCAATGGCTTCTAGTACAGGATTTGCTAAGATATCCGCATTTTCTGCTAAGGATTTTTTGGTTGGGAAGGACGCCATTGCAAGTGCACCATTAATTGAATAATCATCATTTGCTAAACAATAACGTAAAAAGTCTTGCGCCACTGCTTGCTGGTCGTCTGATTGATTTTTATTGATACCAGGTGTGCTTTCCCCATTGTAACGATCATAAGCAAATGGCGTTTCTGTTGATGGCGTAGGTGTGGCGAAGACACCATACTCAATATCCGGATAATTGGTATCTAATTCATTTAAAAACCATCCCCATTTATAAACCATTGCACTTTGCCCATTGCCGAAACTCTGAGAGGATTCAGCACCGAAATCTTTAGAACCCACTTGCTCTTTGTCATATAAATCAATCAAAAATTGTAAATTATCTTTTGTTGTTTCATTATCATAGTCAACGACTGTCCCATTATCTTTAAACAGTAACTGTCCATCTTGATAATTCAATCCTTGGTATAAAGCACTATATGTTTCACCATTCCAGTTGAACCCTGCTTGTGTAATCTTGTCACCATCCATTTTTGTTAATTTTTTAGCTACTTCACTAAATTCATCCCATGTTTTGGGAATATCTGAATCAGTCAAACCAGCATCTGCCCATAGTGTTTTGTTATAATAAATGTTCCCAGTATTGATCATGCTATCAATATAATAAACGTTTCCATCAATAATATGAGGGTCCACAGAAGTAAAATCAGCTTGTAAATCAGCTACCTCTATGTCATAAGGGGCTAAATAAGGCATAAGGAGATCATGTTGCGAATTATGGATATTAAAAATAGCGGGTCCACTTTCACCTTTTAGCGCCAAAGGCAATTTTGTCCAATAATCATCCCATGGATTGTTTACAACTTTAATGGTTACATTTGGATAGATTTTTTCATACTCTTTTGCCATCGTAATTGCTGGATCACCTTCGTTCCAAGTCCAATACTCGATTTCAATTGGTTCACCATCATTGACTAATTTATTGGGATCAAAAGTCACACTCTCTCCCAATGTGTCCATCCCTTTATCTTCGGTTGTATCTGTGGTACCACTACTACTATTACTACTTCCACACGCACCTAAAACACCTACAGCTGCCAAACTAAGTATTGTCTTAAACATACTTTTTGCTTTCATTTTTTCTTTCCTCCTTAATATTAGGTTTAACGTTAAACTACAAAACAAGTTTAACGTTAAACCTAATATTTGTCAACGCTTACATCAAAAAAGAAATTTTTTTTTTTAATATAAGCTTGTTCCCTACCCTAAGATTCTTTTTCTATAAATTAAAGAAGTTAAATTCTGTCAAATTAAATCAAACGATTGATTTAATAAACTGAATCTAACTTCTTTTAATTCTGTTTTATCTCCACTCCAAATCCACATACCCGCGATCCACCGACACTTCTTTATAAGCCGGACGCATTATTTTTTGTGCATTGACCAATTCTTCGATTCGGTGCGCTGACCAGCCAACGATTCTGGCAATCGCAAACATCGGTGTATAGAGTTCTTCTGGCAAATCCAGCATGTTATATACAAACCCGCTGAAGAAATCGATATTGGCGCTGACACCTTTATACATTTTTCGTTTTTCTTTGATCACTTCAGGTGCGACACGTTCCACCAGTGTGTAAAGTTCATACTCTTTCCAAGCTTGGCGTCCTTTTTCTTGTGCCAATTTTGCGACATAGTTTTTGAAAATAGCTGCGCGAGGGTCATTATCACTATATACGGCATGCCCCATCCCGTAGATCAATCCTTTTTGATCAAAAGCCTTCTTGTCCAAAATATTTTCTAAATAGGCGCGAACTGCTGACTCATCTGTTGTATCTGAAACTTGTTGTTTTAAATCAGCCATCATCTCTGTTACTTTGATATTGGCTCCCCCATGTTTTGGTCCTTTCAAAGAGCCTAAGGCAGCCGCAATCGTCGAGTAAGTGTCAGTTCCACTGGAGGTCACCACGCGTGTAGTGAAGGTCGAATTGTTTCCACCGCCATGTTCCATGTGTAAAACCAATGCCATATCTAGCGTTTGCGCTTCTTGAAAACTATACTCTTTTGTCGGGCGCAACATGGTCAAAATCGTTTCTGCTGTGCTAAGGTTTTCAGGTGGTCGATGAATGTACATACTTTCCCCTTGATTATAATGGTTATAAGCATGATAGGCATAAATCGCCAGCAAAGGAAAGACACTGATCAACATAAGACTTTGTTCCAAGACATTTTCGATGCAAATATCATCAGCTTTCGGATCATAACTTGCCAATGTCAGAATACTGCGTGAAAGACTATTCATAATATCTGAAGAAGAAGCTTTCATGATCACATCACGAACAAAATTCGTTGGCAACGTACGTTTTTCTGCCAGCAGCACGCGAAACTCGGTTAATTCGGTTCCATTTGGCAATGCGCCAAAAAGTAATAAATATGCAATCTCTTCAAAACCGAAGCGATTTTCATTGACAAATCCTGCCACCAATTCATTGATATCAATCCCACGATAGCGTAATTCCCCGCAAGCAGCAATCGGTTTTCCTGCAACGGTTTTTTCAGGATAAATCGTAGATATTGTGGTCAATCCCGCGACGACGCCTGTCCCATTGATATCTCTCAAGCCTCGCTTGACATCATATTTTGTATAAAGATTCATATCTATTTGATTGATATCCTGACACCGCGATGCTAGAAACGCTATTTTCTTACTTTTCTCTAATCTTTCCACAAGTACTCCTCCTCCGTTTTTATTTCTTGTTTGATATTTATTTGTTATTTAATCCCTCTATCATACGCATAGATTTGATTTCAATTATTTTATTTGCTATTTTTCAAACTTTCACACATTATAGCACGATGATTTAAAAATGAAATGTTTTTCATAATTTTAATTGATTTTTTAAATTATAAACGTATAATTATTCCTAATAAGAATCTATATTTCGTCATAAGGAGGATCCATATGAAGTGGCAAACCAAAATCATGGTCGATCAAACTGAATACACGTATATCGATCTTGTAAAACTCGCTGCACAATTTTCAGTCGATCTTCACCGTCTGCCCTATACAATTCGGGTGTTACTTGAAAGTGTCGCACGTCATCAAGACGATGAAATTACCGAGGCCTATTTGCCTTATTTAGCCAATTGGTCGCCTGTTGCCCCTAAAGGCGTTGTCCCGTTCAAGCCAGAACGGGTTGTATTGCAAGATTTTACTGGTGTACCAGCTGTTGTTGATCTAGCTGCTATGAGAGATGCGATCGTCGCGTTAGGTGGAGATCCAGAAGCGATCAACCCAGAAATCCCCGTGACATTGGTTGTCGACCACTCTGTACAAGTTGATTGCGCTGGTACGCCACAGGCAGTTGCCTTTAATACGGAAAGAGAATTCGAACGCAATCAAGAACGCTATCAGTTTTTGAAATGGGCACAACAATCTTTTGATAATTTTGAAGTCGTCCCACCAGAAACCGGCATCATCCACCAGGTAAATATTGAATCCTTATCAGATGTGATTTTACATAAGCAGATTGGCGAAGATACCTATCTTTTTCCGGACACATTACAAGGAACCGATTCTCACACAACCATGATCAACGGATTGGGTGTTCTTGGTTGGGGTGTCGGTGGGATCGAGGCAGAAGCGGCGATTTTAGGGGAACCTTCTTTCTTTCCAACACCCGAAGTCATTGGTGTGCGTTTTATCCATGAGATGCCTGCTGGCACGACAGCGACTGACTTGGCATTAAAAGTCACTGAAGTCTTACGTTTAGAAAAAGTCGTTGGAAAATTTGTTGAGTATTTTGGTCCTGGTTACAGCAAGTTGTCTCTTGCCGATCGTGCAACTTTAGCCAATATGGCGCCTGAATATGGTGCGACATGCGGTTTTTGCCCGATCGATCAAGAAACATTGAACTATCTGGCTACTACCGGACGTCCTGCTGCACTGATCACATTGGTCGAGTCGTACGCTAAAGCCAATCATCTATTTTACGATGATAGTCATTCTCCCGAATATACCAAAGTGATCACCATTGATTTAGCAGATATCCAACCCGCATTGGCGGGACCAAAAAGACCGCAAGATAGGATCTTATTGCCAGAAGTCGGGGCAGACTTTGATGCCTCTGTGACAGCAGCAGTTGGACCTAAAGGATTTGGTTTGACTGATGAGGAATGGGAAAAAGAGGCACTCGTTCTTTGGCCAGACGCAGCTGAACATTTAACGACCGGCGATCTGGTGTTGGCAGCAATCACGAGTTGTACCAATACCAGCAATCCATTTGTCATGTTATCTGCAGGGCTCTTAGCCAAAAATGCAGTGGAAAAAGGCTTGATAGTGCCAAGGTATGTCAAAACCTCATTAGCACCAGGTTCGCAAATTGTGACGACCTATCTGCAAAATAGCGGCTTAATGCCTTATTTAGAAAAACTTGGTTTCTATCTGGTTGGTTATGGCTGTACGACTTGTATCGGTAATTCTGGTCCATTAGATACGCCGGTTGCTGAAGCAATCGAAGCTGAAAATTTGCTGGTCGCGTCTGTTTTATCCGGCAATCGCAATTTTGAAGGTCGGATTCACCCACAGATCAAAGCCAACTACTTGGCTTCACCACCTTTAGTCGTGGCGTATGCAATCGCTGGTACGATCCGCAAAGATTTGACCAAAGAGCCATTGGCGATCGTGAATGAGAAACCCATTTTTCTAGCTGATATTTGGCCGACAAATGAGGAGGTCAATACCTATATCCAAAAATATGTCGGACCAGAAGCCTTCAAAGCAGCCTATGCTCATTTGTTTGACGCCAATGAGCGTTGGAATGCCATTGAAACAACTGCCAGTGCCGTCTATGATTGGCAAGAAGAATCGACGTATATCGCACATCCGCCTTACTTTCATACATTACGCAAAGAATTGCCGCAGCAAGGAACGCTGAATGATTTGAAAGTGTTGGCTAAATTAGGCGATTCGGTCACAACGGATCATATTTCGCCTGCGGGAAGCATTGGTCTTGATTCACCCGCTGGCAAATTCTTGACAGAACGAGCTGTTCCCTATCGAGAATTTAATTCCTTTGGTTCTCGTCGCGGCAATCACCATATTATGATGCGGGGTACATTTGGCAACATCCGCTTACAGAATCAACTGGTTCCCGGCAGCACGGGCAGTGTCACCCATTACTTTCCAACAGGAGAAACAGTATCGATCTTCGATGCCTCCATGCAGTATCAAGAAGCAGGAGAAAGCTGTATTATTCTAGCTGGTAAAGATTATGGCATGGGCTCTTCTAGAGATTGGGCTGCAAAAGGCACACAACTGCTCGGCGTCAAGGTCGTACTGGCAGAAAGCTTTGAACGGATCCATCGCAGCAACTTGGTGATGATGGGGGTGATTCCATTGGAATACCGATCCGGACAATCAGCAGATGCTCTTGGCTTAGATGGAAGCGAGTCTTTCTTTGTTGCTTTGCCGGAAGAACCGCAAGTTGGTCAGACAATCGACGTCACGGCCAAACGAACAGATGGGTCAGAGATCACATTTGCGACCCGATTGCGCTTTGATGCGCCTGCCGATATTCGTTACTGGAAAAACCAAGGGATCCTGCCAATGGTGATCCGCAAAAAAGTTGCTGAAACAGGAGGAACTATCCATGTCTAACCAAACAAACACAGCCATAACGATCACAGTACCTTACATTGCAGGCGATGGGATCGGCCCAGAAATTTGGCAAGCGGCCCGTCCAGTGATCGATGCAGCGATTGCCAAAGCCTATGGCCAAACAAAGCGCATCGACTGGTTAGAGATACTTGCTGGAGAAGCTGCATTTAAACAGACTGGTACTTGGCTGCCGGATGAAACAATCGACACGATCAAAAACTATAAATTAGCCTTGAAAGGTCCCTTGACGACACCAATTGGCGAAGGCTTCCGTTCCCTCAATGTCACATTAAGACAAACCTTAGATTTGTATGCTTGTGTCCGTCCGGTTCGTTATTTTGCTGGGGTGCCTTCCCCCTTAAAAGAGCCCGAAAAAACAGATATGGTGATTTTCCGGGAAAATACTGAAGATGTCTACGCTGGAATCGAATTTGCGGTGGATGACCCGCAAACCAAAACACTGATTGAATTATTGACCCATCAATTTAACGTCCATCACATTCGATTTCCGGAAGACACCGCTTTAGGGATCAAACCAATTTCCATTTCTGGCAGTCGTCGTCTGATCAAAGCAGCCATCGATTACGCCTTGGCCCACGATCGACAAACTGTGACACTGGTCCACAAAGGCAATATCATGAAGTTTACGGAAGGTGGCTTCAAGAATTGGGGGTATCAGTTGGCGGAAAGCGACTATAAGGATCAATGCTTTACCATGGCGCAGTTTGCCCGCTTGAAACAATCTGCTGGTGAAGCTGCTGCCCAAGAAGCATTGACAACAGCCAAAGCTTCAGGGAAGCTGATCATCAATGATATGATCGCGGATAATTTTTTGCAGCAAATTTTGCTTTACCCTGAAAAATATGATGTGATTGCTACTTGCAATCTGAATGGCGACTATATTTCAGATGCCTTAGCAGCGCAAGTTGGCGGTATCGGTATTGCTCCTGGAGCAAATATCAATTACGACACGGGGGCAGCGATTTTCGAAGCCACCCACGGAACAGCACCAGATATTGTTGGATTTGGCAAAGCAAATCCTTGTTCCATGCTTTTGTCTGCTGGTATGCTTTTGTCATACATTGGTTGGCAAGAAGCAGCCGATTTGATTACAGCAGCGATTGAATCAGCACTGGCTGCCCAACAAGTAACCGCTGATTTTGCCAGTTTGTTGCCTGAAGCAACTTGCTTATCCACACAAGCATTTGGTCAATGGTTAACTGATTCGCTTTCAACCTAATCAAAATAAGCCTTGATTGCAGCATGGATCGTCACCGCAATCAAGGCTTATTCGGTTTGTGAATACATGTGACAAAAAAGAAGCTTTACTTTTCGTTCACCTTGCTATATAATTTCGTTAACCAAAATAAAAAGAATTAGGTTAACGAAGAAAGAGGGATACGATGAAATTATCTTTACGGGAACAAATTCAAGCAGCATTTTTCGCCATTATTATCGCAGGACTCTCACAATTGACGATTCCTTTAGGTTTGATTCCTCTCACAGGCCAAACATTTGCGATTGGCTTAGCCGTGACTTTTTTAGGTACGCGTACTGGTACTATGTCGATCATGATATATTTATTATTGGGATTGATCGGACTACCTGTCTTTGCCGGATTCACTAGTGGTATTGGTATTTTACTTGGCCCTACTGGGGGTTATCTGGTCGGCTTTCTTTTTAATGGTTTACTGACTGGCACGATGTTGTCTTACAGACCAGATGCGTATTGGTGGGGAATCATCGCGAATATCGCTGGTGCATTCGCAACTTTGGCTTTTGGCACATTATGGTTGAAATGGAGCACTGGCATGACCTGGCTAGCAGCCTTTAACGGGGGCTTTGTTTTGTTCATCCTGCCAGGAATCATCAAAGCGGTCGCAGCGGCTATCTTAGGTATTTTCTTACGCAAGAGGCTAGGCGGCAAATTGGCTTTAAAATAACCAGCCAACTACTTACTACTCTAATAAAAAAGCACTACCAGTATCTTCCTTTTGAAAGTGCTGATAGTGCTTTGCTTTTTATATGTCTTCAATATTCAGCATTGGCCACTGTTTTTGCCATTGCTTTTGTGCTTGTCGCTGCCGATACAGTGACAAATACTGCGCATTTTGTGAAAAATGCGGTGTCGGACGTACGCGAAAATCGAGAATATCTTGCCAACCAAAAGGCGCCAATGTTTCCATATGGTCCCCATTTAGACGAATGGCCACTGCCGTACAACGTTCTGGAAATTTCGCGAGTGCGTCGGAGGTACTTGTATAAGGTTGTTCCCCTAGAAAATTATATTGATGCATCAAGGCCTGGTTTTTCACTTCCCATGGAATCTCTGGATAGGCTGTTTTGAGTCTGCTTTCAATGGCAACGGTTTGATCCCAATCGATTTTTGGATCAAAGAAAACCACATCGACATCTGTCATTGTGAATCGTTCCCTGCCGTACAAATGATCCCACAAATAGTTTCGCAGATAACCGGCGCAAAGCCAGCAATCAGGTAAGTCAAGATCGGCGATGATCCTCACTATTTGCTGGCATACCTGATTCTTTTCAAAAATATTTACTATCGTCTGTTCATCCATTTAACGATCACCTTGCTGATTATTTAAGTGTCCAACCACCGTCGATCGGTACTATCGCACCTTGTAAATAACTTGCTTGTGGACTAGCGAGAAAGAGCGTCAGTTCAGCCACTTCTTCAGGCAACGCCCAGCGTTTGACGGGGGTTTCATCTGCAACCCATTGCGCCATTGCGCCATCTCCGGCAAAATCAGCTTGATTCATTGGTGTCTTGATTGCACCAGGGGCAATCGCTTTGACTGAAATACCTTGACTTGCATGGTCCAATGCCAATTGCTTGGTAAAGCCGATAATCGCATGTTTTGTCGCAGTGTAAGCAATGCCGCCTCCACCAGCAACCAGACCGGCAATCGACGCCATATTGATGATCGTCCCTTTTTGGGCAGCAAGCATCGCAGGCAAAATGGCTTTGGTCAGATAAAACATGCTAGATACATTTGTGTCTAAAATCTCATGCCACATTGTATGGTCTGTCTCTAAAATAGTGCTGTAGCCATCTAACTTGCCAGCAGTATTCAACAAAATATCGACACCGCCAAATTGCTTTTCACACGCTGCAACTGCCGCTGCACAATCATCTGCTTGGGATAGATCGCCGCTAAAGCCGCTAAAAAACGGTGTATCGGTCAAACTTTCGGGAAATGGCTGCTGATCGACACCAAAGACCCGGGCACCGTGTGCCAGAAACAATTGCGCTTGTGCAAGACCGATGCCCGAAGCTGCCCCTGTCACAAATACCCGTGTTTTTTCGGTGATCCACTCATGACTCATTCAACGACTTTCCAATCGTCAGCCAAAATATCACAGACAGTTGGCGCAAAGCTTGAAAAGCCTTCATCTGCTGTTTTGATCAAAAAATAAGGGGTGACTGGACTGCCATCATAAACTTCATCAGCAACCAATGTCACATATAATTCGTACCCACCCCATCCTTCGCGAATGATGTTGGCGCCAGCTTTTAATTTTGGTAAAATCTCTTCAAATGTCATAAAATCTCCTTCTTTCTATCAGATTTAGTACGTGATGAACGTGATACCTTGTTCAAGTTCTTCTATTAGATGTACCTGCTTATACGCAGCAAAGGCCGCATCATACTGCCGTAACATCCCTCTGATTTTTGTTGGTTGATAAGAATCAGTCAACTGATTTTCTTGGACAAAGCGTCTTGTCATGGCCCATTCATAATAATAACCTAAGGGGCGGCAATGATACAACGCGCCTGCGATGTGCTTCGGTTCAAAACGTCGATGGGTGTGCCCAAAAACGACCTGTTGTACTTGCGGGAACTCAGCAACCACCGCACCAAACTCTGGTGAACCCAAAAAGGCGTTCAGATGATTCCAGCGGGCATATTTACCGGTTTGACGTACGATAAAGGCTGGTTGCGGTACAAAATGGGTCGACAAAATCACATGCTTGTCAGCCGGTATCGTTGCCAGTACTTTCCGCAAATGCTGATTGATGGCATGACTGATCTCTGGATCGGTTCCTTGTCGATGGATCATACGGTCATACCAAAAAAGCCGTTTCAATCGCATAATTTCTTTTTCACTTGTTAAATCGGAATATTGATAATCATACCAGCCATTGACCCCTAACAACAGATGGGTATCAGATAACGCAATCGATTGAAAATTAAGAAAAGCAGGATGATCAAAGCCCTCGATGTCTTGCTCTGTTAAGTCAGCCATCTCATGATTGCCCCAGTGAAAGGTCACAGACAAGCCCTGTCCTTGAAAAAAGCCGATCACAGCCAATGCCCGTTCTTTTTTATTGGCAATATCTCCAGCAAGATGCAAGTGATCCACTTGCTGCTGCTTCAAGTAATCTGCGATTTGCTGAAAATGAGAATCCGATAGATGATTGATATCGGCGTGCAGGTCGCTGATAATCGCTAATTTTCCCATGAAGCGCCTCTCGCTGTGTGCTGTTCGATCCGCAGCAATTGCACATCTTTCGTTGCTTGATCCGCTGTCGTCAACTGCAATCCGCCATCTGCATCAGCAATCGTCAACTGGATAGTGTTTGGATATGCCTTGCTGATTTCATCAGTCGTCTGAATCTCTCCGATGACGGTATGACAGGTAACGGTATAAGGTGACCTGTCAGATAAGGGATAGGTGTCCGGTGCTACGATCAAACGCAAATCTACATGAACGGATGTAGTTGTCGTCGCAGGAAATGGATCCCACCCTTCTTCTCCAACAAAATATAACCGATCATTGGCTTGCATCACAGCTTTGATTTTTTCAGCAGCCTGTTGTGTGATCAATATCTTCATCTGCTTGCTCCTTTACATCACCCGTTTGGTCCATTCTTCCTTGGTGATTCCCCGCATCACTTCGTCTACTACTTGTCCTTGAGATTTTCGTGCAGCAGGAATCGTCGCTTCGATTTTCATCCCGATTTTTTCCATGACCCGTCCTGAGTTTTGGTTGCGGACATCGTGTAGTGCATAAATACGAACCAAGTCCAATGTTTCAAAGCCAAAATGCAGCAATGCCATGGCTGCTTCTGGCATCATCCCTTGTCCCCAAAACATACGACTGAGTGTATAACCGATTTCCGCATTTTCTTTTGCTGAATCCACCCGCAAATCAATGGTACCGATCATCTTCCCTGATGCTTTGTCTTGGACTGCAAATTTCCCTAATGGATCGGCAATGAAATAAGTTGCAATGCCAAGAATCGTATCGTCAATCGATTGGTGTCTAGGAAAAACGAATCTTGTGGTTTCTTCATCACGCCCATATGCATACATATCTTCAGCATCTGCCAATGTCACTGGACGTAAAATCAAACGCGGTGTGTCGATCGTTTGATGTGTGGCAAGCAGCAGCCGATGTCTTTCTTTGTTTTCCATATTTTCCCCTACTTTCTTTCCTGATTTATTCATTGAAAATGCTGGACCATCGAAAACCCGTGATTGTGCTATAATAGTGATAAAGAAAACGTTTGAGGAGGATACTTATGGCAGATGAACTGGAAAAACGCCTTGATACAGGCATGTATGGAACACCGCGTATCAACCCCGATGAACAGCGCAAATACTTAGGTACATTTCGCGAACGTTGTTATCTAAGTATGACAGTAGCAGAAATGAAGAAGAAGGACAACCAAGAAACGCTTATTTCTGCATTGCCTCACTATCAAAATCAATTGGTATTACTGAACGGCAAGTTGCCAGAATCGATCCAAACCACCTATATCACACTACTGACCAAGCAGCAAATGGATTTTCGCATAGTCTCAGATGCACAAAATGCCGCACCAGATAGTATTGGTTTGTTAATTGCAGCCAAAGAAGCTGTCAATGAAGATGTTATCGACATTGAAAAAAAATATCCATCAGAATCTGCTGCACCCGCTTCTGAAGAAACGCATAAAAAATCATTTTGGCACAATATTTTTCATTAGGAGGATACAAGATGTCTGCAAATGCGCCCACTTTTGTCGAGTTGAAACAAGAATTATTGGATGTGCTGGATCGGCATATAGACCTGCTAAAGACGGTCCCTTCAATCGAGATCGAACATTTAGACGGCGTGCTTTTTATGATGCGCAGTCTTGGCTTCATGCTGGATCGTGCACCTAAAGTATTGGCACTAGAAGACCTTACAGAGATGCATTTTATGATGTTTCAATATTACAGCTTGCTGTCTGAACTGAAATACAATCTAGTATTGAATTTCTCCTACGCCTCTTTAGAAGGAATACCCTTATTGACGATCATCGCGTCCTTTCCAACGACCTACGAAACTGCCATGAAGCAGTGGTGGGAAGATAGAACGGGGCTTGCTGTAGAAGAAACAAAGCAAACCATTGAGATTGCTGCTTTTCAATAAGTATTTTTCCCACAAAACCTTTCTAGAAACAAGTGTAAAACAAGACCAGCTGAACCTGCAGCCTTTGCAAGATCAGCTGGTCTTTGTTTCACTTTCCTCATCAATCCCTAGTCCAATGAAACAAATACCTCTGGAAACAATAGCCGTAACACAGACATAGTCAGCCTTTGACCCGTGCCGCTATACGGATAGACATGCATGTGCATCGCAGGATTGAAGTTGGCTTCAATGATGCCATATGCCCCTTCACTATCAGCAGGCTTTGTTTTATCAGGAATAATCAAATCGATGCCGCAAATCGCAGCACCTAAAGCCTCGACTGCTGCTGCCGCAATGGCTTTATACTCCTCATTGAAATCATCCGTGACATCGATCGAATCGCCGCCAGTACTGATATTTGAGTTTTCACGCAAATAAACGATTTTCCCTTTTTCCGGAATCGATCCTATGGTAAAACCCTGTTCTTTAAGCATCAATTGTTCCAAATTGCCTAATTGGATCCATTCCAGCGGTGACCGATGGTGTGCACCGCGTAACGGATCACGGTTTTTTTCGATGACCAATTCTTCGATCGTTTGTCTGCCGTTGCCTACAACATTCGCCGGCACCCGCAGTAAAATCGCGTCCACACGACCATCGATAACAAAGAACCGGTACTCAGTGCCTGCTAAAAATGATTCTACAAGTATCGATTGGTCTTCCGCAAAAGCAATGGCAACCGCCTCTTGATAGTCAGCCAAAGAAGCCCCTTCTTTAAAAATCGAAATGCCCAACCCATAATTGGTGGTTTTGGGCTTCACAACAAAACCACTTTTGGCTATTTGCGGATAATAATCAATGGCGTCTGCTGCAGTTGAAAACTCAGCTCCGTCAGGCACACGAAATCCATGATCAGCTAAAATTTTCTTCGTAACCGTCTTATTGGCCATGATCAAAGGTACGATATATTGATCTTTGCTTGTCATATTGGCATTTTTCACATATTCAATATGCGTACCTGCCTGCAAGCGCAAGAATTGATCTGTTTCATCGAGAACCTCGACTTTGATCCCTTTTTGGATCGCATCAAACATCAATATTTGCGTGGATAATTCTAACGTGCGAAAACCAGCTAATTGATACGGTCTAGCCCAAGCAGAATGATGATAGGATAAGCCTAGATCCTTGGCAACTGCTGCTTGACCATTTGCTTGACTTGCTTGAAACAACTTGCCCGCAAACGTCAGTGAAGGATGCGCCAACATATCAGACAATTGCGCCAAATAAGGAATTTCTGGCAATTGCAGTTCATTGGCAAAGCGGTGTAATTCTTTTACTAACGCTTGGGCTTCCTGCAGATAGGCCGTCTGGGCTAATGGGTGTTCCAAAGCAACTTGATCATTCAATTGATTCCCCGTTGTCACCCAAGCTTCTAAATCGGCGTCTTCTTCTTTGGTACTTAAAAACAACAAAAAGAAATGTAAGAAAGAAACTTGCTCTTTTGAAATGCCGTACTCGGCGTATGGGTCAATATCGATGTTGCGAATTTCAATGTAACGGATACCCGCTTCAGCTAAATCAGCTACTCGCCGACCGCCGCGCAAACGAACCGGTGCATAAAACTCTTTTTCCTCCGATAGTTTGCCTGTTTCCACCAGATGCGCAATATCTGCAAGATAGTCATCCAAAGAAGCATAGGAAACCGATACATCGGGATGATTGGTGTAACCATAACGGCTATTTCTGATACTTCGAACAGGTTCTGCCGGCCGTTGGTCATCTGTGAAATAATTGGCTTCTGAAACAGGTGTCGCACCAAAGAAATACGTCAGAAACCAGCGATAGTGCAAATAATTACGGGTCACTTTCAAATATAACTCCGTTTTGAATACTTGATAGTCCGTCGTTTTCTCACTTGCTTCATATAATTGATGGATAAAACTGTCTGCAAATTCAAAGTTAAAATGGATGCCGCTGACCATTTGTTTGCGTTTGCCATACGTTTTCGCCAAATAGCGCCGATATAAGACATCTTCAAACTGATCTAGTTTCGCGATCACGATATCTGCTTCGGCTGATGGCAAAGCAGGGGGCATGCTCAGCGGCCATAACATTTCTTCTGGATCCATCGAGCGATAAGCCACATCATGAATTGCGCCTAAATAGCGAAACAATTCATCTACCGAATCAGCTACTGGCGTGATCAGCTCTAATTGATTTTCGGCAAAATCTGTTTGGATATAGGGATGAAAACTGCGATTGCCTAATATGGCAGGATGATCTGTCCCTGCGAAATCTCCCGCCAGCGTCACGCGTTGCGCTTCACGCTCGATTCCGTACCGCCCTTTTAGTAAATAAGGAAAAAGTTCTTTTTGCTTTACTATTGTTTTTATATGCATGTAATTGTCCTCTAAATTCTCTGACTTGATTTTTATGATTGATTGCTTTACATTCTCTTTTATTATAGCCAAAAAATATGGGAAGTGAACGAAATTGATTTTTTTTGCAATAACTATTAACAAAATTACCAAGAATTCATAAATAACTTGAATAAATTTGATATTTACCTACAAAATAAAGTATACTGAATATATAACAGTAAATTATTATGTCTATATTACTCTTTTTTGAAAGGAAGAATAGTGAATGAAACCACTTAACCTTACCAAACGCGAACGCCAAATCATGAATATTTTTTGGAATGCAGATAAACCGTTGTCTGCCAATGACATTGCTGTTCAACAGCAAGATCTAAGCAAGAATACGATTCAGGCTGTGGTACGCAAGTTAAAAAACCACGATTTATTGAAAGTAGCAGATATCGGCTACAGCGGCACGGTCTTGACGCGCCTGTACGCGCCAAACGTAACGCAAGAAGATTTCCTTGCTGCTGAGTTATCTGAACAATCGTTACTAAACTTGATCACCAACTTTATTGAAACCAATAAAGAGATCGACACTTTGAATGAACTAGAAAAATTGATCAAAGACCGTCAAGGAGAACTAACAAAGTAATACCCTTGCCCTTGCCGTCACCTGCAAACCACGTTTGTCAAAGACTGTTTCTTGAAATGCTCGGTCTGTGTACACTTGTTTGCGAGGTATCTTTTGTCTTTGCTGTAATGGATTTTCATCTTGGATTGCAGTATTGGTTATCTATTCTTCAACTTACCATAACAGGTTTAACCGCAATAAATGAGAGCCATGTATTGGGAATTTCCCGACACACGGCTCTTCTTTTTAGTCTTTGATCAATCCTTTGAATAGCCCTACAACAAATTCATTTGGATCAAATGGCTCTAGGTCGTTGATTCCTTCCCCTAGACCAACCAATTTGACCGGCAAGTGCAACTCGTTGCGAATCGCTAGCACAATACCACCTTTGGCCGTTCCGTCTAATTTGGTCAAGACCAGACCCGACACGTCTGTTGTTTCTTTGAATTGTTTGGCTTGATTCATGGCATTTTGACCTGTTGTCGCATCCAGCACCAGCAAAACTTCATGTGGCGCACTTGGATCGACCCGTTGGATGATCCGTTTGATTTTTTCCAATTCGTTCATCAAGTTGACTTTGTTTTGCAAACGTCCAGCTGTATCTACCAATAACACATCCGCGTTTTCGGCTTTGGCACGTTCCATCGCATCAAAAACGACTGCAGCTGGATCGCCACCAGCATTGCCTCGGACAACTTCGACACCAGCCCGTTCACCCCAAACCACCAATTGATCAATGGCACCCGCCCGAAAGGTATCCGCGGCTGCCAGCAAAACTTTCTTGCCTTCTGCTTTGAATTGATGGGCTAATTTGCCAATGCTTGTGGTTTTTCCGACACCATTGACACCCACAAATAAAATGACTGTCAAATCGGGTTGCATATTCAGTGTATTGACTTCATCTACGCCGGCTTCTCCATAAAGATCCACCAGCTTTTCAATAATGACATTTTGTACATCAGCAGTCTTTTTGACATTGCGTAATTTGACTTCTTGTCTTAACGCGTCGGCGATTTTCATCGCTGCATCAAACCCTACATCGGCGCCAATCAAAGTTTCTTCAACTTCTTCAAAGAAATCTTCATCGACTGTCCGAAAATTAGCAAATAATTCATTCATACGTTGACCAAACGTTTTGCGTGATTTACTCAGCCCTTTGGTGTATTTATCTTGAACAGATTCTGTTTTGCTACCTGTCAGATCTGCCTCAGATGTCATCACTGGTTGATGATCGACGACAGGAGGGATGGTTTCTTTGACAGTTGCTTCTTGACTATTTTCCTTCGGTTCAACAACTGGTGGTTCCGCTGTTTTTGTCGCCTCAATTGGTTCTTGATCAGTTGATGGTGCATTTGTCGGATCAATCCCTGCATCTTCTTGATCGGCTGGTGCATCAGCAGCATTATCTGGTAAAGTCGTAGCCGATTCACTGTCTTCATTCGCAGGGACTGGCGTTTCGCTATCAGATACTGCTGGTGCATCTAATTTTTCTTCTTCAGTATCTTTTGTTTCGCCAATCAACGCTTTTTTGATTTTGTCAAAAAATCCCATATTAGACACCTCCTGTTAAGACATATTTTTCAATCACTTTGGCTACACCGTCGGCTTCATTTGAATCTGTCACAACATCCGCAGCTTCTTTGATCATCGGTACCGCATTTTCCATCGCCACACCAATGCCGGCATAGCGAATCATCGGCAAATCATTTTCTTCATCACCGATCGCCATCACTTCAGTCTGATCGATACCTAAATCCTGCGCCAACAAGCTGATGCCGTAGGCTTTGGTGATTCCTTTGGGCATAAATTCCAGCAAATTGTTGCGGCTTTTGATGATTTCAAACTTTTCACTGACTTCCGCTGGGATTTCAGGGATTTTCGGATCCAAAACCTCTTGGTGGTAAGCAATCACAGCCTTATTATATAACTTGGTCTCATCTAACGCATCAATGGCAAATGGTCGGCAATCCAATAATGGATTCAATGAGCCATAGATCGACAAATGATCAGCCGAAGTCGGCAAAGTCAAGACGATTTCCTCTGATACGATATCTAAAGGCATGTCCAAGCCTTCAGCTACGGCAATCAATTCATGGACATCTGCCAACTGCAGCGCCGCTTTTTCAATGATTTCACCGGTCTCGTTTTTTTGCACTAAACCACCATTAAAAGTGATACTGTAATCTCCAGCATCTTTTAGTGACAATTCATCTAAATAAGGCCTGATTGCCCGTAGTGGACGACCTGTACAAATAACAACTTTGACCCCTTGGGCTTTCGCACGAGCCAGCGCTTGTTTATTGCGGATCGTCACTTCTTTTTTGCTATTTAATAACGTGCCATCTAAGTCAATGGCAATCAATTTAATCATCGCTTTACTCCTCTACTCTTGTACGGCTGCGAAACTGCCACCTTCTCGGACCTCTTCTAAACGTACCGAAACAGTTTTGGATACACCGGACTCTTGCATAGTGACGCCATACAACACGTCTGCCGCTTCCATGGTACCTTTACGATGGGTCACAACGATAAACTGCGTATCGTTTTGGAAAGTACTAAGATAATGACCAAATCTAGATACGTTGGCTTCATCCAGTGCAGCCTCTACTTCATCTAACACACAAAATGGCACTGGGCGCACTTGAATGATCGAAAACAATAATGCAATAGCCGTTAAGGCCCGTTCTCCTCCTGAGAGCAGACTTAAATTCTGCAGTTTTTTGCCTGGTGGTTGGGCTTCGATCTCGATCCCAGTATTCAATAAATCAGCAGGGTCTGTTAACACCAATTCTGCGTGGCCTCCGCCAAACATATTGGGGAAGACTTGTTTGAATTGCAGACGAATGGCATCAAACACTTCGCCAAATCGCGTTTTGACTTCCTCATCCATCTCAGACATCGTATCGAAAAGCTGTGCCTTAGCCGTTAATAGATCATCCCGCTGTCCTGTTAGGAACAGATGACGTTGATTGACTTGCTCAAATTGTTCGATCGCATTCAAATTGACAGGGCCGATCTCATCGATGGCGGCTTTCAATGTTTGGATCTCTTCTTTAGCCGCAACAGCATCCGTGATAGCTGAGAAATCTTGCGCAGCTTTTTCATACGTCATGTTGTATTCTTCCTGCAAGTACAATAGGCGATTGTCCATCACCAACTCACTGCGGTTTTTTTCGATTTCGACCGCTGTTTTATGGGACAACTGTTCTTTTTGTTCTAAGTTGGCACCGCTCAACGCTTCATCTAACGTGCCGATTTTTAACTGCAACGCTTGCCGTTTGGTTCGGATATCCGTCAATTCTTTCGTCAAGGTGTCCTTGGCTGCAGCATATTCCTTGATTTGCTGCAAAAGAGCTTCCTCAGAAAACTCATGATGACTGACATTACTGGAAAGTGCCTGTATTTGGCGCGTTAAAACCCGTTGCCGTTCTTCGTTTTCCGCAGAAGCTTCGGCATTGGCGGCTATTTTTTGCTGCAAATGCGCAGTTTGTTCTTTTTGGACGGCGAAATCTGCCTGCAAGCGCGCCAATTCTTCCGCGACTTGCTGTCGTTTTTCTTCGATCAAATCTTCTTCGACATTCATTTGACGAATGTCTTGGTCGATTTTTGTCAATTGAGCGGCGAGCCGCTGTTGCTGTTCTTCTAAATCTTGTTTCTTTTCGGCATATTCTTCAAAGAAGGCTTGTACTTCTCTGTGTTCGAAGGCAAAGACTTGCTGCTCTTTGTGCAGACGGGTAAGTTCTTGCTCCAGATGATCCAAACGATTTTGCAATTCATGCGCCGTCATACGGTCTTGCTCGCCTTGGCTGCGCAAGGTATCTAAGGCTGCCCGTGCTTCTTTAGCAGCAGCTTCAAAATGCTGTACTTGTTTTTCCGTGGTTTGCAGACGTTCGTCTAATTGCGTTGCTTGGGCTGTCAATTGCTGCAATTCATTGCTTTGACTGAAGAGACTGCCGGCATTCTTTTTGGTTGCCCCACCGGTCATTGAACCACCAGCATTCATGACATCTCCTTCTAAAGAAACGACGCGGTAACTGTAATTCAAAGCCCGTGCCAGTGCATTGGCGCTTTGCAGATCTTCGGCGATCAAAATACTGCCTAGAAGATTATCTGTGATTGTCTGAACTGTGTCAGGCGAATCGACCAGTTCACTAGCGACACCGATAAACCCGTCCACTTGCTGCGCTTGATGCCGGGCATATTCGGGCAAGTGCCGTGCTTTGATAGTTGTTAGCGGTAAAAATGTGGCCCGTCCGCCACGATTTTCTTTCAAATAGGTGATTGCATTGCGGGCGTCTCGCTCATTCTCCACGATCACATGTTGTGCTGAGGCACCCAACGCCGTTTCGATCGCGACAGTATAGTCTTGTGGGACATCGATCAACTCCGCCACCGCGCCAACGATTCCTTGCAAGTGTTGTTTATTTTTTAATACCAAACGCACACCTTGATAAAAACCGCTATAATTTTCTTGGATATCTTGCAAACTCCGCTGCTTCGCCCGGACTTGTTGGACTTGATTCATCAATGCATACATTTTTTTCTGGGCTTCTTCAAAACGCGCTTGATTGTGTTGGGCTTTTTCTTGTACTTGAATATAATGTGTGCGTTGCGCTTCTAACGCAGCTTTCGCTGTTGTTAGCTGTTCGGTCACCAGTGCGGCTTCCGTTTCTTTTTCCTGCAACGTCGTATTCATTTGTGTTTGTTTGGTCAATGCAGATTGATTTTTGGCCGTTTCTTGCTGGTATTGGCGTTCAAGATACTTCAGTTCATTGCCCACTGTGGCCTGCTCTTGCATTGCTTCCACATATTGACTCCGCAATTCTTCAATGATTTCTTTAGCAGAACGCTGATACTTTTCTTGTTCTTTACGCGCTGCTGCAATCAGTGCTTCTACTTCTTGGATACTACGGTTCTTTTGCGAAAGCGCAGCAATCAATTCACTTTTTTCGTCACTTAATGCACTGCCTCGTTCAATCACTTCATCGAGGGTTTCTTGATACTCTGCTGAACTTTTTTGGGTATGTTTTGAACGCTCATCCAATAGTTCTTTTTGCCCTTCAGCTTGGGTCAAGCCTTCTGTTGCATCAAGAAGCTGTTGATTGACTTTCTCCAAGGTTTCATCGAAGGTTGCACGTTGCTGACGCAAGTCATGCAGTGAAAGTTCCCCTTGATTGATGCGTGTGGCAATTTGTTCCAACTGCTGATTACACGCTGCCAGTTCTGTTTTCGCCAATTCCCAAGCTGCTTTGGCTTCCGCGATCTCCATAACTGTATATGCCACGTCGATCGTTGTTAATTGTTCTTTTAAAGCCAAGAACTTTTTGGCTGCTTCACTTTGGGCAGCCAGCGGCACCAGCTGATCTTCTAGCTCATAAATAATGTCTTGCAGTCGGCTCAAATTATCTTCTGTTTCGAATAATTTCTGTTCGGCTTTTTTCTTGCGTTGTTTATATTTCAAGACGCCGGCCGCTTCTTCGAAAATACCACGGCGGTCTTCTGGTTTGCTGCTGAATATTGCTTCTACTTTCCCTTGGGAAATGATAGAGAAGGATTCTTTTCCTAATCCAGAATCCATAAATAACTCTTGAATATCTTTCAAGCGACAAGATTGTTTATTCAAGAAGAAGTCACTTTCGCCAGTCCGTCTCAAACGTCGCGACACACTGATCTCATTGTAATCCAATGGCAAATAGTGATCGCTATTGTCTAAAACAATCGTTACTTCTGCTAGGTTTAGCGCTTTGCGGGAATCTGATCCTGCAAAGATGACATCGGGCATCTTCCCACCCCGTAGATTTTTGGCAGATTGTTCTCCTAAAACCCAACGAATTGCTTCCGTAATGTTGCTTTTGCCGCTGCCGTTTGGTCCGACAACAGCAGTCACTCGGTGTTCAAAGTCGATGACTGTGCGGTCGGCAAAGGATTTAAAGCCGGCAATTTCTATTCGTTTTAAATACACTCCGCCATTCCTCTCTTACTGTTCCAGGGATGCTAACGCATTGGCCGCTGCATCTTGTTCTGATAATTTTTTTGATTTGCCTTGCCCTTTACCGATCAAGGCATCGTCACAATAGACTTCCGTCCAAAAAATCCGTTCATGGGCAGGACCTGCTTCTTTGATCAATCGATAGTTGATTGCAACATCGCCACCCCTTTGCAAAACTTCTTGTAAACGTGTTTTGTGATCCATCTCATGGGAAAAAGCACCTGCTTTGACTTTCGGAAAAACAACTTGTGTCAAGAAGCGATCGACACTTTCCAGTCCTTGGTCTAAGTATAATGCGCCTAAAAAAGCTTCAAATAAATCGCATAATAAAGAGGGGCGTTTGCGTCCACCAGAATTTTCTTCCCCTTTACCTAAACGAATCGATTCATCAAAGCGGCAATCTTTGGCAAACATAGACAAACTATCTTCTCTAACGATTGCAGCTCTCAGCTTTGTTAACTTGCCTTCGGGCAGATCTGGCAATTCTCGATATAAATAGCGAGAAACGATCAACTCTAAAACTGCATCACCAAGAAATTCCAATCGTTCATTGTCTGACAAGTGTAAGTTGCGGTGCTCATTCACATAAGATGAATGGGTAAAAGCTTGTTCTAATAAATCAACATCATGGAACACAATACCAAACTTTTCTTTCAGTTCTTTCGTTAGCTGTGTATTCATTTGCCACATTCCTTCATTAGTTAGTTGACACTTTCCTATTATACTGGTTTTTACTGAATTATGAAATGTTTCGTCTAAAATCTTGTACTGTATATAAGAAAAATTTAGATGGCATTCGCATATGTGCAAGCATATCCGCCAAATCACATGGATTAGACAAAAAAATAGACGCTCCCAAAGGAACGTCTATTATCAATGATTAACGAGATTCTGCAGTGACAGAAACAGTTGCCCATGGATTGTGGTCAACATCGTAAGCCCAGTCAAAGTCTTTCACACGGTCTGAAATAGGTAATACTTCATTACGGTAAAGTGTTGGGATAACGAATGCTTCGTCAAATGCATATTCTTGCCATGCATCAAATGCTTCTTTACGTTTTGTATCATCAAATGAATCAGTTGAATCGATTGCTTCTAACAATTTCGTGTTTTCATCTGAAGAGAAACGCGTGTAGTTGAAAGCAGCATTTGGACCATATAATCCCATAGGTGATGGGTCTGAACCAGTGCCCCAAGCGCCTTGATAAACATCGATTTCTGGATCGTCATTTTCTAGTTTGTCGTAGAATGCTTGGAAGTCGATCAAACGGCCAGTCGTGTATTGTACATCTAGTCCGATTTCATTCCATTGTTGGATATAGTAATCAGCCAATGGTTGGGCAGTTTCGCCACCTGACATTGAAGCAAAGTTGATCGTTAATTTTTCACCATCTTTGTCTTCACGCATGCCATCGCCGTCCACATCTTTATAACCAGCATCATCAAGTAATTGATTTGCTTTGTCGATGTTATACGTATAACCTTCGATTTCAGTATTATGCAATGTACCAAATACTGGGGGAATCAATGTTGTTGCGTTTGTACGCAAACCATTGTAGAAACGGCTGCCGACAGCATCATTATCTAATGCATAACCCATTGCTTGACGCAATGATTTGTCTGCCATTTTTGCATCTGGATTCGTTACAACTTCATTGGCATCTGCATCCCAAGTACCTAATTTGAAACCAATATACGTGTACGCTTGTTCTGGACGACCTAAAATTTGGTAGCCATCAGTGTCTTTGTATGTTGGGTACGTATCTGTTGGCATTGACAAAGCAATGTCGTATTGTTTGGCATTCAAACCTTCTACGATTGATGCAGAAGGTACTGCTTTAAAGGACAATTTGTCTAATTTTGGTTTGCCGCCATAGTAATATTCGTTCGGTGTATATTCTACAGACTCACCTGCAACGATGTTAGACATCACGTAAGGCCCAAATACTACTGGGTTTTTACGTACTTGGTCACTTGATTCCATATCTTTGATAGCAACGCCGTCAAAGGTATGTTTTGGTAATGCAGAAGAATACACACCGCCACCTGCTTGTAACATACCTGGGTGTACTTGTTTGTATTCGATGGTTACGACTTTGTCGCTTTCTTTAGTGATCCCTGAGATCGTATCAGATTTGCCATCGTGGTAATCTTCCATACCGATAATGTTTGTGAAGTTGCTGTCATAACGGATACCTGTGTAATCTTTGTTTCCGATCACTTCATAAGAGAAGATCACGTCATCTGCAGTCACATCTTCCCCATCAGACCACTTCAAGTTATCACGCAATGTGATCGTTGCTGTATTGTTGTCTTGATCGATTTCTAAGTTTGCTGCCCCGCCATCCACGATTTTGAAGTCTGAATCTGTTAAGAACAAACTTTCGTTACTTGGTAACATGAATTGTGCATCATAGTTATCTTGATAGAACTCTGTTTGGAACAATCCTTGGAATTGCGTATCCATCACGACTGCTACATCCAAAGTGCCGCCATCCACTGCATCTGCATCGTTTGTTACTGATGTTGGGAAGCTGCTGACATCTTCTGTTTCAGTAGCTGAATTGCTGCTGCCGCCTGAAGAATCAGTCCCACCGCCGTTACTGCCACAAGCTGCCAATGCTACCACTGACAAAAGAGTGACCATACCAAAAATATTTTTCTTCATCCTGTATCCTCCTTAATTTATCCTAACCGCTGACGCGCATCAGCTGAACGCTTAAATGCTTGACCAACGTAATTTATACTCAACATCAAGACTAAAATCAGAATTGACGCGGGTAACCAAATCCATTGTCTATTGACCAGCACATCACCGCTGCTGGCGTATCCAATCAAAGTACCTAAACTTGGCACATTTGTTGGCAGACCAAAACCTAAGAATGTTAGTGTTGTTTCAATACCGATATTTGCTGCAAAGTTCATTGTTAAGTTGGTGATGATCAATGAGCTCAAGTTCGGCATGATTTCTCGGAACATAATGACAAAGTCATTGGTTCCTAATGTTTTCGATGCACTAACATAATCTCTACGGCCTTCTGACAGGGTCTTGCTTCGGAAGAGCCGGGCTTTTCCGACCCAATAAAAGGCACTCATGACCCATATAAAGGTCCAAACATCATAACGAGGTACGATCGACACGATAACGATAATGATCAGCATGATCGGCAAAATCATCACGAAATCAACGATCCGCATCAAAATGTTATCGATGATACCGCCATAATAACCAGAAATGATTCCTAGCCCAACCCCAACGATCGACGTAATGATCGTAATGGAAAACCCAATCATGATCGAATTACGCGCACCGATGATCAATTGTCCCCAAACATCACGGCCACCTTCATCCGCCCCTAAAAGGTAGGTGCCGCCATTTGGCGAAACAGCGCCTGGAACTGCATATTTATCAAGAATGCTGACACGCATCACTTGAGATTGATCTATCATAGCCGAACCAATAAACACGAATAATAAAACAGCGACTAAAAATACCAAAGAGAAAATGGCCACTTTATCTTTTAAAAATTCGCGAAAAATCATTTTTAATCCCATAGGCGGGATACTTTCTTGTTTTAAATCTTTTTCTTTCTTTTCAGACATATTTATCCCCTCCTATTACTGGATTCTGATTCTTGGATCGACAATACTCATAATGATATCAGATAGCAACGTACCAATCAGTGTTGCTAATCCTAAAATCAGCGTCAATGAGGTGATCACGGCATAATCCCGTTGTACGATACTATCAATAAATAATTTACCAACGCCTGGATACGCGAAGATTTTTTCGATAACCACTGAACCAGCAATCAATGAAGTGATCTCATACCCCATTTGTGAGGCAATCGGCAATGATGCATTTCTAAAGACGTGACGTGAAAATACTTTATTCGTCGGCACCCCTTTTGAACGCGCTGTGCGGACAAAATCGAGTGATTTCGAATCAATGACTTCACTACGCAAATACTGGATCGTTACTGCAGTACCCAATAAAGCAGATGTGATCGATGGTAGAATCAGGTGATATAGACGACTCCAAAACTCATCCATCCCACTCAGACCAGGTGCAACGGAGCCACCTGTTGGGAACCATCCTAATCGGTAACCGAAAATGAACAATGCCAACAAAGCAAAGATAAACAATGGAACGGCAAAGCTGAAGAAGTTATAAATGACTACAGCCTTATCAATCAATGAATCTTGATAACGACCTGCCCACATACCTAAAGGAATCGCGATCACATAAGTCAAAATAACTGTAAGCAGCGATAGCCACAATGTGTTACTGATACGACCAGATAATAACGTAGCTACTGGTAGTTTATAGATGAAACTTTGACCAAAATCACCTTGGATGGCGTTGCCGATCCAACGGAAATATTGGGTATACCATGGATCATTCAAACCGGCAGCTTCCCGCATCCGTTCGATCACGGCTGGATCTTGGTTTGGATTGATCAACCCGGTAAATGGATCCCCTGGCATCGCTTGGGCGATCAAGAAAATCAAAATACTTAAAATAATGACTTGAGGGATCATCAACAACAAACGACGTAGAATTGTTTTCCACATTATTCAGCACCCCCATTTTTCAATGCGACTTGGTGTGATGCGGTAATCGTCCGCAAATCATACACCCGACCAGTTTCGTCATAATAATCTTTTTGATGCGTCACATAATCTAGTTCCACACGACGGCGGTTTTCTTTGTGCGCTTCACGATTTTTCACATCGATTTGAGGAATGGCTGATAGCAAACGTTTGGTATAGATATGGCGTGGGTCTTGATAGATATCTTCTCGAGAGCCGATTTCAACGAAACGCCCTTTATACATGATGGCAATATTGTCACACATGTGTTTGACTACACCTAAATCATGGGAGATAAATAAGAAACTTAAGCCAAATTCTTGCTGGATCCGTTTCATAAAGTTCAATACTTGCGCTTGTACCGAAAGGTCTAACGCAGAAACCGGTTCATCCGCGACGATCAATTTAGGGTTTGACGCAACTGCTCGTGCAACACCTAAACGTTGACGCTGCCCACCAGAAAACTCATGGGGATATTTGTACAACGCATCTTCTGGCATCCCTACGATGTCTAAAAGACGTTTGACCCGTTGTTTTTCTTCTTGATCGCTTAACCGTTCAAAGTTACGTAACGGCTCAGCAATAATATCTATCACCCGTTTTTTAGGGTTCAAACTGGACATTGAATCTTGGAAAATCATTTGGACATCTTTATTGTAGTTCATCTTTTTACGGACTGAACGTTTGGTCACATCTTGCCCTTCGTAAATGATGCCGCCACTAGTCACTTTTTCTAATCCGACGATGGCTTTACCGGTGGTGGATTTACCAGAACCAGATTCACCAACCAATCCATAAGTCTTGCCTTTTTCGATCACAAAGTCCACGCCATCTACCGCATAAACAAAGTCAGTCACACGGTTGAAAAACCCGCTGCGAATCGGATAGTGGACTTTCAGATCTTTGATTGTAATTAATTCTGTCATCTACACTTCTCCTTCTTCGTCTCTAAAATGGAAATGCTTGTAGCAGGTACAACGAACCAAGTGGTCAGGGGCTACTTCATGCAATACAGGGTTTTCTTCATGTTCGCTGGCAGGAATCCATGGGATACGTGCTGCGAAACGACAGCCTGTTCTTGGCATATTTTTCAATGAAGGCACCACACCTTCGATTACATGGAGTTCACTATCTTGTGAATTCTCTTGTGGAATAGAATTCAGCAACGAGCGTGTATAAGGATGTTTCGGATTTGAAAACAATTCTTCTGCACTTGCCACTTCAACAAATTGTCCACCGTACATCACGGCTACACGGTCTGCCATCTCTGCAACGACACCAAGGTCATGGGTGATCAAAATGATCCCTGTTTGGGTTTCTTCTTGCAGATCTTTTAATAAGTCCAAAATTTGTGCTTGGATCGTTACGTCAAGGGCAGTCGTTGGTTCATCGGCAATAATGATTGGTGGTTTACACGCAATCGCGATCGCAATGATGACCCGTTGCCGCATACCGCCAGACAATTCATGAGGATACTGGCGACCCACTCGCGGTGGATTAGGAATCCCAACTTGTTCTAACAGTTCTAATGCGCGCGCTTGTCGTTGTTCAGCTGACATATCCGTATGATAAGACAAACCTTCTTTGATTTGATCTTCAATGCGCATCAATGGGTTCAATGCAGACAAAGGATCTTGGAAAATCATCCCAATATCATTTCCGCGAATTTTGTTATACAGTGTTTCATTTAAATTGGATAAATTTAGATCTTTATATAAGATCTCACCCGTGATTTTGGTGTTGTTAGGATCATGTAATCCCATAATAGTGGTTGCTAATGTACTTTTTCCGCAGCCTGACTCTCCAACGATCGCTAATATTTCATTGCGGTCTAGTGTAAACGAAACACCATCTACTGCATCATAGTAATCATCTTTAATACGGAAACCTGTATGAAGGTTTTGAACATCTAGTAACTGATTATCTCTGGACAATCGAATACCCCTCTCTACTTTCTAAGATGACGTGCAAGTGCTAATAAAAAACTAGGAATAAACGAATGAATTCCGAAAGCTTTCTTAACATTGTATAATATATTCTTAATAATTATATAGAAATGCCTCTCATAATGCAAGCCCTACTCAAATTAAAACACTGAATTTTCAGAATACTTATACTAGACTGGCAACATCTCTATGTCAGCATTTTCTCCTTAGATGAATGGTTTTGCAAAACTGTATAAAAGGTGCCCTTCTTGAAGAAAAGAGTAAAGAAAGAGCCAAGTCATCTAGGACTTAGCTCTTTTAAACTGTCTTAAGCAAGATGGCTTGAAATATAATCAACCGCTCCACCGACTGTTTCGATCTGCTCGGCATCTTCATCTGAAATTTCGGTACCAAATTCATCTTCTAGTTCTAGGACGAATTCCATCACACTGATCGAATCAGCGTTCAAGTCGTCTTTAATGCTCATTGTATCTGTCACGTTCTCGGCATCAATCTCAAAATGATTGGCGATCACGACTGCTACTTTCTTGAATACTTCATCTCGTGTCAACTGGCTTCACCTCCACGCGTTTGCACAAAACATAGAATGGCTAAGAAACATTGTACTGCTTTGACAAGTATTTGTCTAGTTTTTTTTGCATTTTTGTTACAATGATGTCACTCCGATTGCGAAGCTGACGTTGCTGCGTCTGATTCATAATGAGCAACCAATTGCGCAACCACATCCGTAGCGAGCATTGTATGGATCTGTTTGATCGTATAGGCCACAGCTTCTGGTCCTGTGGAACCATGGGTTTTGATGACTGGCGCCTTTAAGCCAAAGAGGACAGCACCACCATGTTTGGCGTAATCCATCTCATTTTTGACATTCCGCAAGGCATCTTTCAGTAGAACTGCCCCTAATTTCCCTTTTAGCCCTGCGTCTAGAATCGATGATTTCAACAAGCCCATCAAATTCAAGGCTGTCCCTTCGATCGATTTCAACACAGCATTGCCGGTAAACCCGTCTGTTACAACAACATCTGCCGCCCCATTCAACAGTTCTCTGGCTTCGACATTGCCAATAAAATGGATCGACGGTTCCGCAGACAGCAATTCAAAGGCTTTCTTCGTCAATTCGCTACCCTTGGTTTCTTCTGTACCATTGTTCAAGAGGCCTACACGGGGGTTACTGATTCCCCGTACTTTTTGTGCATAGAAAGAACCTAACACAGCGTAATTCACCAAGTGTTCCGGTTTGTTTTCTGCGTTGGCCCCGAGATCCAACATATCAAACCCAGCATCTTTACCAATCACAGGCATCGTCGACATCAAGCCAGGGCGATCGATTCCTTTGATTCGTCCGACGATAAACAGACCTGCTGCTAACAAAGCGCCAGTATTTCCTGCAGAAAAAATTGCATCCGCGCGTCCTTCTTTTACAGCTTGTGCGGCTAACACCATTGAGGCCGTTTTCTTCCGTCGAATCGCTTTGACTGGTTCATCATCACTATTGATTTTTTCATCCGTATGAATAATTGTGATTTGACTTTCATCTGTCACATATTTTTTGATTTCATTTTCTTTTCCATATAATTGAAACTCGATATCTGGAAAATCTTTTTTTGCCAGCATGACACCTTCCACGATGGCTTTTGGGGCGTTGTCCCCGCCCATTGCATCGACGGCAATTCGCATGTCGTTGCCACTCCCTTCATTTTCTTCATTAGTATAGCATAATTTATCAATCAAAAAACTGTTTATCAGCTTTTTGGGCTGTCAAATAGGCAGCTAACGCTTGATACTCTGGCAACACTTGCCAGTTTTGTTTTTGCCACAATTCAGTTGCTTCCACTTGAGCAACTTCTAATATATGGGCATCCGCCACCAAATCGGCAGCAGCAAACTCGGGCAACCCAGACTGACGGTTGCCAAAGACTTCTCCTGGTCCACGCAAAGCCAAATCTTTTTCACTAACGACAAAACCATTGGTGGTCTCAGTCATGATCTTCATTCGGGCAACGCCGGTTTCATTCTTAGGATTAGCAATCAAGATACAATAGGAAGCATCTGCGCCGCGGCCGACACGTCCCCGCAATTGATGCAACTGGGCCAACCCGAAGCGATCCGCATCAATGATCAACATGACCGTGGCATTTGGTACATTGACGCCGACTTCGATGACAGTCGTCGAGACCAAAATCTGCAACTCATTTTCTTTGAAAGAAGCCATGATTGCATCTTTCTCATGGTTTTTCATTTTGCCATGCAGCATCCCGACTTGATACGTCGGTGCAAAGTAACTTTGCAACTGCTCAAAAATCTCCGTCGCATTTTTGACATCCAACATTTCAGATTCTTCGATCAGCGGACAAATCACATACATTTGGTGTCCTGCTGCCAATTCTCTTTGGGCCCACTCTAGTATCGATTCAAACTGAGGCGGCCGTACCCAGCGGGTCTCAACCGGTATGCGCCCGGCTGGCATTTCATCAATGATCGAGACATCCATTTCACCATATGCGGTAATCGCTAAAGTCCGCGGAATTGGGGTCGCAGTCATAAACAAGACATCTGGAGAATACCCCTTTTCCCGCAATACTTTTCGCTGATTCACACCAAATCGGTGCTGTTCATCTGTGATCACCAGACCTAAATGGGCAAATTCGACGCCTTCTTGGATCAGTGCATGGGTCCCCACAACAATGTCGATCTCTCCAGCAGCTAATTCAGCAAGGATCGCACGGCGTTCTTTGGTCTTTGTCGACCCTGTTAAAAGGGCAGTGCGAACTTCCAACGGATCGAATAATTGATTCAAACTTTCAAGATGTTGTTGCGCCAAGATTTCTGTGGGCACCATTAGCGCACCTTGAAACCCTGCAGTCATCGTAGCATATAAGGCAATCGCCGCAACGACTGTTTTGCCGCTTCCCACATCCCCTTGCAACAGCCGTTGCATATGCAGCGGACTCTTTAAGTCATGACAGATCTCGTTGGTGACCCGTTTTTGGGCATTTGTCAGTTCAAAGGGCAATTGGCGGGTAAATCGTTTGAGACGTTGCACGTCATAATCGATCACCAACCCATTTTTTGCATCTTTTTCACTGCGTTTTAATCCTTGGATCTGCATTTGAAAAAGAAAAAACTCTTCAAAAATGACCCGGCGTTTGGCTTGATGACTATCCTGTGGTTGTTTGGGAAAATGCATCGCAAACATCGCTGCTCCACGATTCATCAAGCGATATTTCTCAATCAAACTTTGCGGTAAGATTTCGGGAATTTGATCACCAAAATCGGCAAATGCTTGTTTGATCAGTTCAATCAAGACACTCTGGCGCACTGATTTATTGACGTGATAGATTGGCGCAAACTCTTCATCGCTTTTGCTGCCAATGATTTTCATCCCAGTCAAAGCTTTGCGGTTGGCATCCCATTTGCCATATACGGCAATTTCTTCTGATAATTCCACTTTGTCCTTTAGATAAGGTTGATTAAAGAACGAGACATTGAACACGTCATGGTCTTGCATCATGCGAAATTGCAGACGGCTCTTCTTATAGCCAAATCGATTGACCACCGGTGGTGAGACAACGATGCCTTTGATCGTGACTTTTTCTTGGTCTTGGATCTCTGCTAGTTGCCGTTCTTGAATATCTTCATATCGAAAAGGATAGTATTTCAATAAATCTTCGATGGTTTCGATCCCTAGACGCGCAAGATCTTGGGCGCGCTTTTCGCCGACGCCTTTCAGCACAGTCAATGGTTGCTTCAGCATAGATATCTCCTTTCATCTGTTATTCGTTTGTGCAGATTGCGGTTGCTTCCAATCAGACAAAAAGGCGGCGCAAAAATCGTTGTCCGACTTTTGCCCCCGCCTGCCAATGCTTGTTATTCTGCTGAGAAGAGATACGGATAAACTGGTTGATCTCCTTGATGGATCTCCACTTCGATCTCTGGGTGTAGTGCTAAAATCGCTTCTTCGATTTTGTTTGCTTCTTTGGCTTTGCCTTCTTCACCAATCATAAGCGTCACGATTTCTGTATCTTCTGTGATCATTTTTTGTAATGTCGTCATAGAAGCAGAAAAACGATCTGGTACTGATACAACGATCTTGCCATCAACCATACCTAAGAAATCACCTTCAGTGATTTCAATACCATCAATGGAAGTGTTGCGAATCGCATGGGTCACAGAACCACTTGTCACACTTGCAAGGACTTCTGTCATCGCTTGTTTGTTCTCGTCAAGACTTGATTGTTCATGGAAAGCCAGCATTGCTGTCATCCCTTGAGAAATCGTCCGAGTTTCCACAACTGCAACTGGCACATCTGCCACTTCCGCTGCTTGTTGCGCGGCCATGAAAATATTTTTGTTATTTGGCAATATGATCACTTGGTCCGCATTGACTTCTTTTACAGCTGACAAAATATCTTCTGTACTTGGATTCATGGTTTGTCCACCACTGATCACATAAGCAGACCCAAGACTGGTAAACAATTGTTTTAGTCCCTCGCCAGCCGCAATTGCAATGATTGCATAAGGTGTCCGAGGACGTGGTGCAGGTGTTGCTTCATGTGCTTGATGGTCATGTTCTAGGATCGTTTCATGCTGCAAACGCATATTATCCACTTTGATTTTGATCAATGAACCAAATTTTTGGCCATAATTCATCACTTCGCCCGGATGTTCAGTATGCACGTGCACTTTGATGATTTCATCATCGTTGACTACCAATAAAGAATCGCCTAATTCGTTCAAGTAATTACGGAATGTATCATAATCGAATTCACTATCCACAGTTGGTCCTTCACCGATTTTGACCATGATCTCAGTACAATAGCCAAATGTGATATCTTCAGTTGCCATGTGGCCTTGGACACTGCGATGATGTTCCGCATTGACCATTTCATCCATCGCTGCTGGCGTTGGTTCAAACACTTCATCTGCTTGATAGTCGCCAGTCAAAGCATTTAAGAAACCTTCATAAATGAATAGTAAACCTTGTCCACCACTATCTACGACACCGACCTCTTTCAAGACGGGCAATAAATCAGGGGTTTTTGCCAAAGCGCGTTTGGCACCGTGAACGACAGCTTGCATGACTTCGATGCAGTCATCACTGTTTTGGGCTTTCTTTTCACCGTATTCAGCAGCAATCCTGGCAACCGTCAAAATCGTACCTTCGACTGGTTTCATCACCGCTTTATAGGCTGTTTCTACACCGTGCGTAAAAGCTTGTGCCAATTCTGGTGCAGCCAATGTCTCCACCGTCGGGATCGCTTTAGAAAAACCACGGAATAATTGTGACAAAATCACGCCGGAATTCCCCCGCGCGCCCATCAATAAGCCCTTTGATAATGTGGCTGCCAATTCGCCGACTTTTTCTGATGTGGCATCAGATACTGCTTTGGCACCGCTTGTCATTGATAGATTCATATTGGTTCCTGTGTCGCCATCAGGAACAGGAAAAACATTTAATGAGTTGACAAACTCTGCATTTACTTGTAGACGAGACGCGCCTGCCTGTACCATTTCTTGAAACTGACTTGCGCTGATATTCGTTACCTTCACTTAGATAGTCCTCCTTAAAATCATCCGCCATGAACGGATCCCTTGCCTAATCTGGCAGTACACGTACGCCTTGAACAAATACATTGACCGAATTTGCGGATACACCTAGCATTGTTTCTAAGTTGTATTTCACTTTTTCCTGCACGTTGCGGGACACTTCGGAAATTTTGGTTCCATAGCTGACGATCGTGTATACATCTACTGCAATGCCGTTTTCTTCTTGGCGGATCACGACACCACGCGCATAATTTTCTTTACGTAAAATTTCATTGATGTTATCTTTAATTTGTTTCTTGCTTGCCATCCCAACGATACCAAATACATCTGTTGCTGCACCGCCAACTACTGTTGCGATGACGTCGTTGCTGATTTCAATAATACCTGATGAGGTTTGAATTTTTACAGCCATTATATAGCCTCCTTAAAGGGGAAATTCCCATCTTTCTACTTTACATATTTTATCATAGCTGTACTGCAAATAAAAGGATGAGACATAGGAAAAGGGGCGTTACAGCAGAACTTTATCTATGCTGACCTTGTTTAATTTACAATGTTTACCGTGAAAAGTCAATGTTTCTTGGAAATTCCACTTGCATTTTTCAGCATTCTATGATAAATTCAGATGGTATGAGCTGAAATTGCGCTCCAACATCAAGGCAAAGGAGGAAATAACCACATGGCTAAAGTTTGTTACTTTACTGGACGTAAAACTACAAGTGGAAACAATCGTTCTCACGCAATGAATGCGACAAAACGTACTGTGAAACCTAACTTGCAAAAAGTTCGCGTTATGATTGACGGAAAACCTAAAAAAGTTTGGGTGTCAACTCGTGCTTTGAAATCTGGAAAAGTTGAGCGCGTGTAAACACACCTTTTCAGGCCGTTCTGAGGAACGGTCTTTTTTTTGTACTCTTTTTTCACTTGTTTTTTCATTAAACTAGATAGGCGATTGTTTTTTTAATTGATTTACTTGTGGTAAACTAAAAAAAACTTCATAAGAATTAGGTGAGTATTTGTGCAAACTATCAAATCTTTTGTAAAAGAACATCGCCGTTATATGCTGGCTAGTTTTTTCTTGCCCTTTTTGATCATGGCGCTGATTTATTTAACGATTGGTATTTATCCAGGCAGCAGCCGCAGTGTTTTGGCGAGTGATGCCTTTTCTCAATTTTCAAATTTCCATGCTAGTTTTCGGAATATGCTTTTAGGCAAACAGAGTATCTTTTATACATGGAATGCGTCTCTCGGCCTGAATTATTTGGCCTTGATTTCCTATTATTTGGGCGGGATCTTTACGCCGCTTGTTTTATTGTTTCCCAATCAATTGATGCCAGATGCCCTTTACTTTTTGACATTGATCAAAATCGGCAGCGCAGGATTGGCCTTTTGGTTCTATGCGAGTCAATCCTTTAAAATCCAGCGTTGGCAGCATGTCACGTTGTCAGTCTGCTATGCGCTGATGTCTTTCATTACCGCCCACTCAGAATTGATCATGTGGCTGGATGCGATGATTTATTTGCCATTGGTGATTTTAGGTATCGATCGATTGATCAAAAAACGCAAGCCGATCTTGCTTTTTGTCAGTTATTTATTGCTTTTTTTGTCCAGTTTTTATATGGGCTTTATGATCGGTATTTTTTCTGTTCTTTATTGTCTCGTTCAGTTGGGACGCAACTGGCGGCAAGCCAAAGGTGCTGTGATCCCCTATAGCATCACGTCGCTGTTGGCAGGCGGTGCCTCTATGCTCATCGTCTTACCCGCCGTGATGGATCTGCACTCTAATGGTGAAGCCTTGACCACCGTAACGAAATTCAAAACCGAAGCCACCGATGTCTTGGACATCGTGATGAAGAACATGGTTGGCGTATATGATACGACCAAATATGGCTCGATTCCTTTTATCTACATTGGTCTTTTACCCTTATTGCTATGTATCTTGTATTTTGTTTCCAAAAACGTACCCCTCAAAGATAAATTGCTTTATGGCGCTTTGTTTGGCATATTGATCGCTAGTTTTTATATTGTTCCATTGAATCTTTTTTGGCATGGTATGCATGCACCGAATATGTTTCTATTCCGTTATGCCTATCTCTTTTCTTTCTTGGTGATCATGCTTGCAGGTTACGGCTGGGAACAGTTGTGGCAAAAAGATCGTGGTCTGTTTGTGATCATCACTTTATCGACCATTGTCGTCTTCGCCCTTTCCTATGCATTAAAAGGAACCGATAGCTATGCATACGTTACGATCACTTCCTTTGCATTAACTATTGTGTTCTTGATTCTTTATCTACTCTGTATCAGCTTTGGACAAGCAGGTTTACTATCCCTCAACAAAGTCGCTATTTTACTATTGGTCTTCGTATGCGGCGAGATGGCGATCAACACCAGCGGCATGCTGCGTGGTATTTTGGACGATTGGAACTATGCTTCTCGCAGCCTGTATACTGAACCCTATAACGACATCAAAACATTGGTGACGCAAGCAGATGAAGCCAATGACACTTTTTTCCGTCTGGAAAATCTAGACCCCGTTTCATCGAATGATAGTATCAATTATGGGTATAGCGGCATCAGTATGTTTTCTTCGATCAGAAACCGTAATTCTTCTAGTTATTTAGACCAACTAGGGTTTCGCTCGCGGGGGACCAATTTAAACATTCGTTATTTGAACAATACATTGCTTATGGATGCCTTCACTGGAATCAAGTACAATATTTCCAAACAAAATCTAACGAAGTATGGCTTTGAACGCGTTGGAGAATCAGGGGCTTACAAATTATATGAAAATAAAAATGCATTGCCTTTGGCTTTCTTGGCAGATCCATCGATCAATCAGATCGAACAACCGGCAAATGACAATTTAACGAGCCAGACCAATTTGATCAATGGTTTAGCCAATGCCAACTATACGTACTTTGCCTTTCAGCCGATCACGGTGATCCATACGAAAAATACGGATATCTCAGATGACGGCATGTATACAAAGCTGACCGAACAAAACTTCAACGAAGCCAAAGAAGTCACTTGGCAAGTAGAAGTTCCTGCGCATAGCCAAGCCTATCTGAGTTTGTATCCAGCAAATTTTGGCGAACTAGACAGTTCATCAGCGACAGTCACCGTCAATGGCATCAAACGAGAAACGCAAATCAGCATCAACGGACAGTATTATGATCTTGGCTCATTTGATGAAGCGACAACCGTTCAATTTACCGCAAGTTTCTATGGCACTGATGAGATCTCTTTCCAAAATCCGCAAGTAGTGACTTTGGACACGCAAGCATACCAAGCAGCCGTGAACACGATCCAAGACAGTGGTGTGGAGATGACTGTAGGGAATCGCAGTGCGGAAGCTGAGATCACCACAGACACTGAACAACAATTGGTGACGACGATTCCTTATGACAAAGGGTGGTCCGCCACGTTAGACGGTGAATCTGTACCGATCACCGCTTTTCAAGACGGTTTTGTCAGTATCACGATCCCTAGCGGTACACACCAGCTAAAATTGACTTATTTACCACAAGGTTTCCTGCTTGGTGTTTGTTTGTTCTTTGTCTGCATCGCTTTGTTCGTCTTGTTTCTTTTTGTTTATAAAGCCTACTTGACCCGACAAGCACAACGCGCACAGACAGTTGATTCACCACAACACATGGAATAAAAAACAAAAACATCACAGACATGCTACAGGCATGACTGTGATGTTTTGTTTATCTAAATACCATATACTTACTTGAATCAATCGCATTTTTTTTGATGATCTTTACCATTTTTTCCCATACATTGACCAATTCGGGTTGTTTTAAAATCCGAAGAACCGACAACCCCTGTTCAAATTTCTGCATCCCTTTCTCCGTATCCCCTAAAATATACCAATACCAGCCTTGATAACAAAGCAGATTGGTGCTATTCAGCAAGTCACCACGGTTGAATAAGACTTCCTCAGCGATAGCCAAAACTTCTTTTGCCCACTCAAAATGGCGAAAGTTGATAAACGTACTAAAGGTACCAAACAGCAAATCCAATTGAACTTCACGCATCACAGCTAATCCTGTTTCTTTTTTGGTTCGAGAGATCGCCGTTTTCAGCAAGCGATGAGAGGTTTCAACAGGAAACAAGAATTGAAAATAACGAAACAGCAACACTTCATAGACACCCCAATCATCTACTTTCAACAAATAAGAAACCACAGGTCTTGTACGCAGACGATAGGTTTCAAAAAATTGATCTGTCCGCACTTGCGTGTTTTCCTCTTCTAGATTGATTTGAAAAATATGCGTCATAAAATCAACATATAATAAAATAAAGCCATTGCCATGCGTAGCTGCTATCTCTTCTTTGAGAGCTGTCATTTGCTTCAATCCACGTTGTAAGGTCTCGTTACTCGAATAGACATCTTTATTGATGGCCAATATGCGATCAAGTTGTTCAATGAATGAACTTGTAAGGTACATGGGTGTTTGGAGCAAGTTGCTAAAATCAGCTTTTCCTTGACTTAAACCGCGTAAATACAAGAACTCCTCGAAAGAAACATTGATTTTTTCTAACAAATGCGCTAAGCGATGCAGAGTGATGTTCGATGCGCCACTTTCAAATTTACTGATAAAAGAACGGCTATTTTGTGTATCCGATAGTTGCGCCAAGGTAAACCCTCGTGCTTGGCGTAATTGTTTGAAAAGTTTTCCTTCCTCCATGACAAACTCCCCTTCTAAAAACGTAGCGATGCAAGATTATTATTCCACTATAGTGGATATATAGATCTTCCTAGTATAAATGATTCTATACTTACTGTACAACCAACAGAAAGAGATGTGATGAATTTATGCAAGTCTATCTTCAAAACAAAGGGTATCGCGCCCTCGTCAATGCTGCGCTACTAAGCGGGGTCGGCATGAGCTTATTCAATATCGTTTTTGTGATTTATGCCAGTACATTGCCTTTTAACACGCTGGCTGTATCATTGGCTTCCATGGCGATGCTCGTGCCCAGCTTATTGCAAATCGTTACTGGGCATCTGGCTGATCGTACCCGTCATAAAGTCCGTGGGATAATTTCTAGCCAATTGCTTCAAGGACTGCTGTTTTTGCTCTTGGCTTACTTGATCCAATTGCCAGCAAGTCTGCTGATATTCTTGATCCTTTTAGCGATCAACATCATCTCGGACTGTCTGGGTGCCTATAGTAGCGGCTTGCAATTGCCCTATGTACGTCGCTTGGTTCCTGTAGCATCACTCGATCAAGCAATGGGGTTTCAGACGGCCTGTCAAACGACTGTCCAAATCATTTTCCAAGGCATCGGTGCGTGGGCCATTGTATTGATGAACCACCAATTCGCTTTATTTGGCATCATCAATGCGATGACTTTCTTCTTAGCAGCAACTGTGATTTTTGGGCATCGACAGTCTTTCATTGCACAAGCAAACCAAAGCCAACAAAAAAACGGCCACTTTTTGGCAGACACCACAAAAGCCTTTCGTTTGATCACAGCTGGACCTTTCCTTAAGCAGGTATTGTTATTCGCTTTTATGATCAATACACTGGCTACTAGCACATCAGGCCTCATGAATATCGACTTATTGGCTGCCACAAATCTATGGTTTGCCTCATATGGAAATACCGTTGCGATGACGGGAATCACTATTTCAATTGGTATGATTGCCGGTTCCTTATTCACCAATGATTGGTTCCAGAAAATGGGGTTGATTCGACTAATTGGCTATACTGCAATAGTGATGGCTTTGGTTGCATTGAATTTCTTATGGATTGGCAATCGTTGGTTGATGCTGGCTTCCCTCTTCATTGTTGGTTATTTGATCGGTAAAATCAATCCTCGGCTTTCAGCCTATGTCATCAGGGAAATCGATGAAGACTATCTAGCCCTCGTGAGCGGGTTTATTTCAACCGTGGTCATGTTAGGCGGCCCCATCGGTCAATTGGTTTTCTTAGGCATCGCTAATCGCTCACTGATTCTTTGGAGTTGGCTCTTATACTTTGTTTTGTCCATGATCGTGGGATTATTCGCATATTATACTGCTTTCAAAGCAAAGAAGCACATTGAATTGCCCAAATCGGACGCTTGATCAACGTAAAAAAGCTGCGACAGGTTGCATCCCGCCGCAGCTTTCATCATCTTTTATTCATAGGACACTTTCCAAAGATACAACCCTTCTGGATGGGCTGTAGGCCCAGCCGCATTACGGTCTTTTTGCGCAAGGATCGCTGGCAGACTATCTGCTGCCATCCGTCCATTGCCAATCTTGAGCAATGTACCAACTATGATGCGGATCATTTTATAAAGAAAACCATCTCCGCGAAAAGTGAAGGTCAATTCATCTCCAGCAGGATTTACAGTCATCGTTGCCTCGTAAATCGTCCGTGTTTTGTCATCCACAGAACTTCCCGTGGCGCAAAAGCTGGTGAAATCATGCGTACCGAGCAAATCTGGCAATGCTTGCTGTATTTTTTCTAAATCTAATGGGTACGGATAATAGCTGGCATAGTGTCGTCGAAAAGGACTTCGAGGTTTGCCGATATCGACCCGAAATTGATATGTCTTTTCTTTCACCAGATATCGGGCATGAAAGTGATCATCCACGATCTCAACTGCTTTGACTGCGATATCTTCTGGTGTTTGGGTATCTAAGCCAAAGCGCATTTTTTCAGGCATTCTAGTTTGAGGAAAATCAAAATGGATGACTTGTCCTTCTGCGTGGACGCCAGCATCGGTTCGACCTGACCCATGTATTTGGATTGGTTGTCCATTGTTCATGCGGGTCAACGTTTTTTCAATTTCTTCTTGCACTGTTCGTCCATTTGGCTGTCTTTGAAAACCTTGGAAGTTGGTGCCATCATAAGCGATCGTCGCTTTGTATCGTACCATATTATTCACCTATTTCATCAAAATAAAGAACCGTTCCTTAGGTACATAGCAGCACTGATTGCCTTCCCCCAAACGTTCATCTTTAATGATCGGTGAAGGCAGTTCGTCAGATTTCTGCTACGGTGTTTTAAGTCACGGTTCTTTTTTATTTTATCCTCTCAAGAAAACCAATGCGAGGGTGAAGCAAGCGTAAACGACTACAACCATTGTATCTCTTTGATGCCAATGCAAGACCCGATACTTGGTTCGTCCTTCTCCCCCTTGATAACCTCTGGCTTCCATTGCTGTTGCCAAATCCTCTGCTCGATTGAAACTGCTGACAAACAAGGGGATCAGCAAAGGAACAATGGCTTTCATTTTTTGCAATAAGCCGCCCTCTCCAAAATCAACCCCTCGAGCCCTTTGCGCATTCATGATTTTCTCTGTTTCATCCATCAATGTCGGAACAAATCGCAAGGCAATCGATAACATCAAAGAAATCTCATGCACAGGAAAACGAACCGCTTTTAAAGGACGCAGAATGTATTCGATCGCATCCGAAAGTTCCAAAGGCTGTGTGGTCAATGTCAACAATGTCGACATAAAGATGATCAAGACAAATCGACAAAAAATAAAGACCCCGTTTTGCAAGCCATATTCTGTGACATTAAAGATCCACCATGACCAATAAACTGTCCCACCAGTGGTAAAGAGGATCTGCAGGGCAACTGTGAACAAGATCAACCATAGTAATGGTCTTACACCACGGGCGAAGAAACCAAAATCGATTTTTGACAGCAAAATACAGCACACTGTAAAGACAGCCGCCAGTAAGTAGCTCTGCCAGTTATTGGCTAAAAAGATAATCGCAATAAAATAAAAACTAGCAATCAATTTGACCCGAGGATCCAAACGGTGAATCAGTGAATCACCTGGGATATAACGGCCAAAAATCAACTTATTCATCATCGGCGGTGCCTCCCTTTTCAACCAAAACATCTGCCAATTGATCGGCAGTCAATGGCAACTGGGCAAAAGAAACGCCTTTGGCTTGCAAGCGTTCCGCAAAAGCCGTGGCGGTCGGCACACCTAATTGTTTTGCTTCAAGCCATTTGATATCCTGAAAGACATTGGCAGGCGCACCTTCTTTAACGATGCGGCCCTTTTCTAAGACATAGACATAGTCGGCATAATTAGCCACATCATCCATTAAATGGGTCACCAAGATAATCGTCATATTCTTTTCATTGTGCAGACGTTCAAACATCTCCATCATTTCTTTACGCCCTTGGGGATCTAATCCGGCAGTTGGCTCATCTAAAACCAACACTTCTGGCTCCATCGCCAAGACACCTGCAATCGCCACGCGACGCATTTGTCCGCCTGAAAGGTCAAAGGGTGAGCGTTCAAGAAAGCTTTCATCTAAACCGACCAATTGGATATACTCTTTGGCTAAGACTTGTGCAGCCTCATCTGTGACACCAAAGTTTTTGGGGCCAAAAGCGATATCTTTGGCCACATTTTCTTCAAACAACTGTGATTCCGGAAATTGGAAGACGATACCCACTTTTTTACGCAACGGCTTCAGATTTTTATTGTCAGTTTCTGGTGTGATCACCCGTTCACCGATTGTCACATGTCCGCTAGTTGGTTTCAACAATGCATTCAAATGTTGCAACAGCGTCGATTTTCCACTACCTGTGTGACCCACTAATGCCGTGTAGGACCCTTCTTTGATAGTTAAGTCAATATCAAACAAGACCCGTTGTTCAAATGGCGAATGCGGTTGATAGGTGAATCCTACTTGTTCAAAACGGATGTCCATAACCAATCCACCATCCTTTCTTCGGTCAAATATTCTTTTGGTACATCGATTCCCCGCTGCGCTAAAGCAGCTTTTAATTTTTCAGGAAAAGGCAAATCTAAACCTAGTCCAATCAATTCTGGACCAGCAGAGAAAATTTCTGCCGGCGTTCCTTCTCGAACCAATTCCCCTTCGCGCATCACCAAAACACGATTGGCATTGGCGGCTTCATCGATATCATGGGTGATCGAAAGGACCGTCAAGTTATTTTGTTCTTTGATCTTTTTGATGGTGGAGATCACTTCTTCTCGCCCTTCTGGATCTAACATGCTGGTTGCTTCATCTAAAATAATGATATCAGGTCGCAAGGCTACCACACCGGCGATCGCTACCCGCTGCTTTTGACCACCCGATAAGCGGGCTGGTTCACGAGTCGAAAATTCACTCATGCGTACTTGTTCCAAAGCGTCTTTGACACGGGTCAACATTTCATCCCTTGGAATTCCTTGATTTTCTAAACCGAAAGCAACATCATCTTCAACGGTAGACCCAACAAACTGATTGTCTGGGTTTTGAAAAACCATACCAACCATCTTGCGAATCTGCCAAATATTGGCTTCATCCAAAGGCATATCCCCCACCGTAACCGTTCCTTCTTGGGGTAAAATCAAACCATTGATCGTTTTTGCCAGAGTAGACTTCCCTGAACCATTATGACCGATCAAAGCCACCCATTCTCCTTGATTGATAGAAAATGATACCTTATTTAAAGCTGCCCGTTGTTCTTCATTATAACGCACAGTAATCTCTTGTAATTCAATGATTGGCTTCATAATAGACTCCTTCAATTGCGATTGATTCTTTCTAACACTACCAAAAAAGAGGCTGATTTTCAATGATTCTTATTGATTTCTAGACAGTTCTTTTTTCCACTTGCCATGACCTGTCAAGACAGGTAATCGAAAGTAAAAAAAAAGCACTTTATGATGAGTGCGTACACCCCGATAAATCGAGGTGTATGCGCTGAGCTAGACTCGGAAAAGTTCTTCCAACATCATAACACTCTTAATAAACATCTATAAAGTGATGATAAGTGTGATTTTAAACAAGTTCTAGGATAACCATTGGTGCAGAATCTCCGCGTCTTGGTTCTGTTTTCAAGATACGTGTATATCCGCCTTGGCGATCTGTGTAACGAGGAGCGATATCATTGAATAGTTTTTGCAAAGCAGATTCAATGACTACTTCTTCGTTTTCTTCACGAACGCTAGCAACTTCATTACGTACGAATGCTGCTGCTTGACGACGTGCATGCAAATCACCACGTTTACCTAAAGTGATCATTTTTTCTGCAGTTGAACGAACTTCTTTCGCACGCGCTTCAGTCGTAACGATACGTTCGTTAATGAATAAATCAGTTGTCAAATCACGCAACATCGCTTTACGTTGGCTAGATGTGCGTCCTAGTTTACGATAACTCACGTGGTTTCCCTCCTTCACTTTCGAAATGTTGTTTCGGTTAAACGAACCGAACTAACGCAGTCGAAAACGGTTTAATCGTCTTTACGTAATCCTAAACCTAGATCATGTAATTTCACTTTGACTTCTTCAAGAGATTTACGGCCTAAGTTTCTTACTTTGATCATTTCTGGTTCAGATTTGTTAGTCAATTCTTGTACAGTATTGATTCCTGCACGTTTTAGACAGTTATATGAACGAACAGATAAGTCTAATTCTTCAATTGTCATTTCCAACATTTTTTCTTTTTGTGTTTCTTCTTTTTCCACCATGATTTCAGCATTTTTTGCTTCATCAGTTAGGTTTACAAAGATGTCTAAATGTTCGGTCATGATTTTTGCAGATAGACTCATTGCTTCTAATGGTTCGATCGAGCCATCAGTCCAAATTTCCATCGTTAGTTTGTCGAAGTCATCACGACGACCAACACGTGTATTTTCTACTTGGTAGTTGACACGGCGTACTGGTGTATAGATAGAATCAACAGGAAGAACACCGATCGGCATATCTTCTTTCTTATTTTCGTCCGCTTGAACATAACCACGACCAGGTTTCACTGTTAAGCGAGCATGGAAGTTGGCACCTTCAGAAACGGTACAAATATACATATCTTTGTTAAGGATTTCTACGTCGCTGTCAACGATGATATCGCCAGCAGTTACCGTAGCAGGTCCAGAAATATCGATTTCCAGGGTTTTTTCTTCGTCCCCGTACATTTTCAATGCAAGACCTTTAATATTCAAGATGATTTGAGCAACGTCTTCCCGAACGCCCTTAACAGTAGAGAATTCGTGTAAAACTCCATCGATTTGAATATTGGTGATTGCCGCACCAGGTAAAGAAGATAACAAAATACGACGTAGGGAATTTCCTAGTGTAGTTCCGTAGCCTCTTTCTAGAGGTTCAACGATGAACTTGCCATAATCTTTGTCTTCATCAATCTTTGCGATTCTTGGTTTTTCGAATTCAATCATTCTTATCTTTTACCCCTTTCAAAACGAAAAGTGTCTTGTTCAATGACGTATTTGTTACACTCAAAATGAGCAGCACTCATTAAACACGACGGCGTTTTGGAGGGCGGCATCCATTATGAGGGACTGGCGTCACGTCACGGATTGCACTCACTTCCAAACCTGCTGCTTGTAATGAACGAATTGCTGCTTCACGTCCAGAACCAGGTCCTTTAACTGTTACTTCTACAGTTCTTAATCCGTGTTCCATTGCTGCTTTGGTAGCTGTTTCTGCTGCCATTTGAGCGGCAAAAGGAGTAGATTTTTTGCTTCCTTTGAAACCTAATGAACCAGCTGATGACCATGCTAATGCATTACCATGAGTATCAGTGATCATAATGATTGTATTATTGAATGTTGAGTGAATATGTGCAATACCCGCTTCAATATTCTTTTTCACACGGCGTTTACGACTCACTTTTTTTGCTGCCATGAAGTTTTAACCTCCTTCACTTAGGAATTATTTTTTCTTGCCTGCGACTGTTTTAGACGGGCCTTTACGAGTACGTGCATTGTTTTTCGTGTTTTGTCCACGAGTTGGCAATCCACGACGATGACGGATCCCACGGTATGAACCAATTTCCATCAAGCGTTTGATGTTCAAGTTCACTTCGCGACGTAAGTCACCTTCAACTTTTAATTTATCGATTTCCGCACGGATAGCATCTGTTTGTTCATTCGTTAAGTCACGAACGCGAACTTCTTCAGAAACACCTGCGTCTGCTAAAATTTGTTTTGCAGTCGTGTTACCAATACCATAGATATAAGTAAGTGAAACGACCACACGTTTATCACGAGGAATATCTACTCCTGCAATACGAGCCATATTTGTTACACCTCCAATTATCCTTGACGTTGTTTATGTTTTGGATTTGCTGGGCAAATCACCATAACGCGCCCTTTACGACGAATTACTTTACAATGTTCGCACATTGGTTTTACTGATGGTCTTACTTTCATGATAATACCTCCTGTGGTTTTACGGAGTACAATTATTTAAAGCGATAAGTAATGCGGCCACGGTTCAGATCATACGGTGATAATTCAACCGTTACTTTGTCTCCAGGTAATATACGAATGTAGTGCATCCGGATTTTACCAGAAACGGTCGCTAGAACTTGGTGTCCGTTTTCCAATTCTACTTTAAACATTGCATTCGGCAAAGTTTCGACGACTGTACCTTCGACTTCAATCATATCTTCTTTTGCCACGCACAGTACCTCCTTGTACTTGTGATTTTCACACGATAAAATGGCGGAAACGCGGTTCCCACCTGATATTCTCAAACTATGCTCCCACCCTACGAAAAGGTAGAAGTCGGACTGATATATTTTACCATATCCTGTCAAAGGTTTCAAGAGAAAGTTTTAAGCTGCAAGTTGGTCTCGGGCAATCTATGATTAGTCAATGATGTGTTGTACATCTTCGAAGACAGCATCGATGTCGCGATCCCCATCAATTGATTGCAATAACCCTTGGTCTTTGTAATAAGATAAGATTGGTTGACTACTTTCAATATTGACAGCTAGACGATTTTTGACCGTCTCAGGCTTATCATCTTCACGTTGATAGAAGTCATGACTTCCGCAACGATCACATGTTCCTTCCACTTTTGGCGGATTGAACAATTTATGATAAGTTGCCCCACAATTGCGGCACATGAAGCGGCCGGCTAAACGTTCTACAAGAACTTCTTCAGGAACATGGATATCAATCACTGCATCGATTTTCTTGTTAAGGTCTTGCAACATAGCGTCTAATGCTTTGGCTTGATCTAACGTCCGAGGAAAGCCGTCTAATAAGAAGCCTTTCTCAGTATCAGGTTCTGCCAGACGCGCTTTGACGATGCCGTTGGTGACCTCATCAGGAACCAATGCACCTTGGTCCATGTATGATTTTGCTTTAAGGCCTAGTTCTGTTTCGTTCGCCATCGCAGCCCGAAACATATCGCCTGTTGAAATATGAGGAAGACCGTATTCAGCAACGATACGTTCTGCCTGAGTACCTTTTCCGGCACCAGGTAATCCCATTAAAATGAGGTTCATTCTAATTCCTCCTGTAAGTTTTTGAATAGTGTTGAGGAAGACCTCAACACCTCAATAACTTTAATTGATAAAACCAGTATATTTTCGTTTCAGCATAAGTCCTTCTAACTGCTTGGCAGTATCCAGAGCCACCCCGATGACGATCAATAAACTTGTTCCACCTAACCCGATTGATTGCGGTAAGTTCCAAACCATTTGTGCAATGATCGGCAGCAATGCAACCAAGCCTAAGAACACTGACCCGACAGTACTTAATCGCATCAATAAACGCGATACATATTCTTCTGTTCCTTTACCAGGACGCACACTTGGAATATAACTTCCTTGTTTTTGCAAGTTTTCCGCTAATTTCTCAGGGTTGACTTGAACAAATGCGTAGAAGAATGTAAATGCGACGATCAAGACCGTATATACGATAGCACCCGGTACGGTGTTATAACTAAAAATCATTTGAACAACGTCATACCAAGTTTCACCTTTGTACGAACTACCCAATGCTTGAATGATCGCATTTGGCGTCGTGATCAAAGAGCTGGCAAAGATAACTGGAATCACCCCAGCAGCATTTACTTTCAATGGAAGGTAACTGCTTGTTGGTGCGCCTGCTACCCGTTTGGTATATTGGATCGGAATCTTGCGTTCTGCTTGTTGAACGTATGTTACAAAAGTAATAACGAGCAATACAGCTACGACAAGAATCAGCATAAAGAGAGCGTTGACCCAGATGTCAGATTTTTCCACGTTGATGAAATAATCCTCGATCAATTCTTTGATGCTGGCCGGCAAGCGTGAAATGATCCCTGCAAAGATGATCATTGACACACCATTTCCAATACCACGTTCCGTAATTTGTTCCCCTAGCCAAGTCACTAACATCGTGCCTGCTGTCAAGATCAAACCAATGACGATAAACGTAGCAACGTTCGGATTGTTTACGAAGCCTAGTTGTGTGTAATAGTTAAAACCAGCTGTCAATGTCATTGATTGGACAAACGCCAATACCAATGTCAAATAACGCGTTGCTTGGTTTAATTTTTTACGACCGACTTCCCCTTGTTTAGACCATTCAACAAATTTTGGTACGATATCCATCTGCAGCAATTGGATAACAATCGAGGCAGTGATGTAAGGTGAGACCCCCATCGAGAAGATCGAAAATTGTTGCATAGCGCCACCACTGACCAGATTCAACATATTTAAAAATGGCAAATCAGCAATAGTAGACAAGCGGCTTGCGTCTACGCCTGGCACGGTAATGTGTGTTCCCAGACGAAAGACAAACAAGATAAACACGGTGAACAAAATTCTTGATCTAATATCTTTTACTTTAAAGGCATCCTTCAATAGTTTGATCATTAGATCACCTCGATTGATCCACCAGCAGCAACGATTGCTTCCTCAGCTGCTTTTGAAAATTTAGCTGCTTTCACAGTCAATTTCTTCGTTAATTCTCCGTTAGCTAATACTTTGATTCCAGCTTTTTCGTCTTTGACGATTCCAGCTTCGTGTAAAGCAACAGGTGTTACTTCAGCACCGTCTTCAAAGCGGTTTAAGACATCAAGATTGATGACTGCATATTCTTTACGGTTTACATTGGTAAAGCCACGTTTTGGCAAACGACGGAACAATGGTGTTTGTCCACCTTCGAATCCTAGACGTACTCCGCCACCTGAACGAGCTTTTTGACCTTTTTGTCCACGTCCAGCTGTTTTACCGTTACCAGATGAAGTTCCTCGTCCAACACGGTTACGTACTTGGCGTGAGCCTTCTGATGGTTTTAATTCATGAAGTTTCATAGGTTTGGCACCTCCTTAATCAAACTAGATCTGCTGATCCTTAGACTTCTTCAACGTCCACTAAATGAGAAACAGTATTGACCATGCCTTTGATTGCATCATTAGCAGGTTTTACAACTGTTGAGTTCATTTTAGTTAGACCTAACGCTTTTACAGTATCGCGTTGGTTTTGAGGACGTCCGATAATACTGCGTTTTAAAGTAATTTTCAATTCAGCCATTATGTTGTCCTCCTTAACCGATTAATTCTTCAACTGATTTGCCGCGAAGTGCTGCCACTTCTTCAGCGCGTTTTAATTGTTTCAAACCTTCAACTGTTGCGCGAACAACGTTGATTGGTGTGTTAGAACCTAAAGATTTAGATGTGATATCTGCTACCCCAGCTAATTCCAATACGGCACGAACTGGTCCACCAGCAGCGACCCCAGAACCTTCTACAGCAGGTTTCATTAGGATACGTCCGCCACCGAATACACCGATAACTTCGTGAGGGATTGTAGAACCAACCATTGGTACTTCAACCAAGTTTTTCTTCGCGTCTTCGATTGCTTTACGGATTGCTTCTGGTACTTCTTGTGCTTTACCAGTACCAAAACCTACGTGTCCGTTTTTGTCACCGACAACGACTAAAGCAGCAAAGCGCAGACGACGTCCACCTTTAACAACTTTAGTAACACGGTTGATCGCAACAACGCGGTCTTCTAATTCCAAATGTTTTGGATCAATATAAACCATGAATGGTGTTCCTCCTTCTCTTAAAATTCTAGTCCATTTTCGCGTGCTGCTTCAGCTAAAGCTGCTACACGGCCATGGTAAAGGTATCCACCACGGTCAAAGACTACTACTTTAATACCTTTTGCTGCTGCACGTTCTGCGACTAATTTACCGACAGCTTGTGCTTGTTCAGTTTTGTTTGCACCTGAAACTTCTTTATCTAAGGCAGAGGCACTTGCTAGCGTCACACCCGCTACGTCATCAATTACTTGTGCGTAGATGTTTTTGTTCGAACGGAACACGTTTAAGCGTGGGCACTCAGCAGTACCAGAGATTTTGTTACGTACGCGACGATGTCTTTTTTGACGTGTCTTGTTTTTATCTGGTTTTGTAATCACAATTTGTCACCTCTTTTTATTTGCTAGCCTAAGCTGCTAGTCGTAAAAGTTTACGACTATTTACCAGTTTTACCTTCTTTACGGCGTACAAATTCGCCAACATAACGAATCCCTTTGCCTTTATAAGGTTCTGGAGGACGAACGCCGCGGATATTGGCAGCCAATTCGCCGACTACTTCTTTATCGATTCCTTTGATGATAACAGAAGTGTTAGATGGCACTTCGATTTCAATGCCAGCTGGCGCGTCGATTTCAACTGGATGAGAGTAACCAACGCTCAATACAAGTTTTTTGCCTTGTAATTGTGCACGGTACCCAACCCCGATCAATTCTAACGCTTTTTGGAAACCTTCAGAAACACCAACAACCATGTTGTTGAAGTTTGCACGGGTAGTTCCGTGGATAGTTTTCATTTCTTTACTATCGTTTGGACGAGCAAATGATACTTCGTTTCCTTCAATATTCATTGAAATATCAGAAGAGAACGTACGTGTCAATTCGCCTTTTGGTCCTTTAACTGTAATGTCGTTTCCAGCTTGTTTCACTTCAACACCTGCAGGAAGAACGACGATCTTATTACCGATACGACTCACTTAGAGGCACCTCCTTGTGGAATATTTTAAATTACCATACATAAGCGACTACTTCGCCGCCAACATTTTTTGCTCTAGCTTCTTTGTCAGTGATTACACCGTCAGAAGTTGAGATAATTGCGATTCCTAGACCATTTAATACTTTAGGTACTTCGTCAGCTTTGACATAAGCACGCAAGCCTGGTTTAGAGATACGTTTTAGGTTTGTGATAACACGTTCGCCGTTTTTACCGTATTTAAGAAATACGCGGATCACGCCTTGTTTGTCATCTTCAATGTATTCAACATCGCGGACGAAACCTTCACGTTTCAAGATTTCAGCGATATCACGTTTGATTTTTGAAGCAGGTACTTCTAAGCTTTCGTGTTTAACCATGTTTGCGTTACGCACGCGCGTTAGAAAATCTGCGATTGGATCTGTCATGACCATGGGATAATTTACCTCCTTTATGCGAGTATAGTTTACCAGCTAGCTTTCTTCACGCCGGGAATTTGTCCTTTATAGGCAAGTTCGCGGAAGCAAATACGGCATAGATGAAATTTACGATAAACTGAATGTGGACGTCCGCAACGTTCGCAACGTGTATATTCTTGTGTTGAGAATTTAGCAGGGCGTTTGTTTTTAGCAATCATTGATTTTTTAGCCACGTAGTTCGCCTCCTTTTTTTATTTTTGGAATGGCATGCCTAATTGTGTTAACAATTCACGAGATTCTTCATCTGTGTTTGCTGTTGTTACAATAACGATATCCATACCACGTACTTTATCGATCAAATCGTAGTCAACTTCAGGGAAGATCAATTGTTCTTTGATCCCTAAAGTGTAGTTTCCGCGTCCGTCGAACGCTTTTTTGCTCACACCGTGGAAGTCACGGACACGTGGCAATGAAACACTGACCAATTTGTCTAAGAATTCATACATTCTTTCGCCACGCAATGTGACTTTCGCACCAATCGGCATACCTTCACGTAAACGGAAGCCAGCGATTGATTTTTTCGCTTTAGTGATCAATGGTTTTTGACCTGAGATCAATTGTAATTCTTCAACAGCTTTGTCTAAGTTTTTTGCGTTTGAAACAGCATCACCCACACCCATGTTGATAACGATCTTATCAACTTTTGGTGCTTGCATGATTGAGCTGTAGTTAAATTTGTCCATTAATGATGGGACAACTTCTTTTGAATATTTTTCTTTAAGGCGGTTCATCTGTTAGCCCCTCCTTCCTTCATCTGATTATTTATCAAGAACTTCGCCGGTTTTTTTAGAAACGCGGACTTTTTTGCCGTCAACTTCTTTGTAACCTACACGTGTTGCTTCACCGTTCGAAGGATCAACCACCATCACGTTTGAAACATGAATGGGTGCTTCCATTTCAACGATTCCGCCTTGAGGAGCAGTTTGAGAAGGTTTTTGGTGTTTTTTCACGACATTGACACCTTCAACAACGACTTTGTCTTTTTTAGGAAACGCTGCTAGCACAACGCCTTCTTTGTTTTTGTCTTTACCAGTGATAACTTTAACTTTATCGCCTTTTTTAACAAACATGTTTGTTTCGCACCTCCTTTAGATAAGAATCACTATTACAATACTTCTGGTGCTAGGGAAACGATCTTCATGAAGTTGCCTTCACGCAATTCGCGGGCCACTGGGCCAAAGATACGAGTTCCACGAGGGCTCTTATCATCACGGATAATAACCGCAGCATTTTCATCGAATTTGATATAAGAACCGTCTGTACGACGTGCTCCTGATTTTGTACGAACGATAACGGCTTTAACGACGTCACCTTTTTTGACAACCCCACCTGGCGTTGCTTGTTTGACCGTAGCAACGATCACATCACCAATATTGGCAGTTTTACGACCAGATCCGCCAAGGACTTTGATCGTTAGAATTTCACGGGCACCTGAGTTGTCCGCTACTCTTAATCGGCTTTCTGCTTGGATCACGATGTGTATCCTCCTTTCAGATTTTGCAATTCATAATCTATATAGGAAAATCTCGTGTGATTAGATAATCACTGCCTTTTCAACAATATCTACTAGACGGAAACGTTTCGTAGCTGATAATGGACGAGTTTCCATAATTTTCACGATATCGCCAACTTTTGCTTCGTTGTTTTCATCGTGTGCTTTGTATTTCTTAGAATAGTTCAGACGTTTCCCGTAGATAGGGTGGTTTTTCTTTGTTTCAACAACAACAGTAATGGTTTTATCCATTTTGTCGGATACCACGCGACCTTGGTAAACTTTGCGTTGATTTCTTTCTTCAGTCATACGCTAAATGGCCTCCTTCCACTATTACTTAGCTTGTTCACGCAAAACAGTTTTGATGCGTGCAATCGATTTACGTACTTCTTTGATACGTGCAGTGTTTTCTAATTGACCTGTTGCTAATTGGAATCTAAGATTAAACAATTCTTCTTTCAATTGTTTTTCTTGATCTAGCATTTCGGCAGTGGTTAATTCTCTGATTTCTTTAACCTTCATTCGATTCACCACCCATTTCCTCACGTTTTACGATCTTTGTTTTTACTGGTAATTTGTGAGAAGCAAGACGTAACGCTTCACGCGCAACTTCTTCTGGTACACCAGCGATTTCAAACATGATTTTACCACGTTTTACAGGTGATACCCATCCTTCAGGAGCCCCTTTACCAGAACCCATACGTACCCCAATAGCTTTGGCAGTATAAGATTTGTGAGGGAAAATTTTGATCCATACTTTCCCGCCACGTTTCATATAACGAGTCATAGCGATACGGGCTGCTTCGATTTGACGGTTTGTGATCCAATGTGATTCAACAGCTTGCAAGCCATATTCACCAAAAGATACTTCTTTGCCGCCTTTCGCTTCACCACGCATTTTTCCGCGGAACTCACGACGGTGTTTTACACGTTTAGGTACTAACATGTTTATTTCCCTCCTTTCTCAGTGTTTTTTTTAGTTGGAAGAACTTCTCCACGATAAATCCACACTTTAACTCCTAGTTTTCCGTATGTTGTATCTGCTTCTTCCCATGCGTAATCAATATCCGCACGTAATGTATGAAGTGGAACAGTTCCTTCTGAATAACCTTCTGAACGGGCGATATCTGCACCGTTTAGACGTCCAGAAACTTGTGTTTTGATTCCTTTAGCGCCAGAACGCATGGTGCGTTGGATCGCTTGTTTTTGGGCACGACGGAAAGCAACACGGTTTTCTAATTGACGTGTAATTCCTTCGCCCACTAATTTAGCATCTAAATCTGGTTTTTTGATTTCAACGATGTTGATATGAACTCGTTTGCCAGTTAAGTTGTTTAATTCTTTTCTTAGGTTTTCGACTTCAGATCCGCCTTTACCGATAACCATACCTGGTTTCGCTGTGTGGATTGAAATGTTCACGCGGTTTGCTGCGCGTTCGATTTCAACTGTTGACACTGCGGCATCAGCAAGTTTAGATGCGATAAATTTACGGATTTTCAAATCTTCATGTAGAAATTCAGCATACTCTTTTTCAGCATACCATTTAGCATCCCAGTCACGGATGATGCCTACGCGCATTCCAATTGGATGTACTTTTTGACCCACTGATTGTCCCTCCTTATTTTTCTGATACGACTACAGTAATATGACTTGTACGTTTGTTGATTGGTGATGCTGAACCTTTCGCACGTGGACGGAACCGTTTCATAGTTGGTCCTTCGTTAACGAATGCTTCAGAAACGATCAAGTTTTCAACATCTAAGTCAAAATTATTTTCTGCATTAGCGATAGCTGACATCAAGACTTTCTCGATGATTCCTGCAGCTTTGTTTGGTGTGAACTTTAAGATCGCGATTGCTTCAGCAACGCTTTTCCCTCTGATTAAGTCAATAACTAGACGTGATTTGCGAGGAGAAACGCGGACTGTTTTAGCAGTTGCTTTCGCTGATGTAATTTGTTCTGCCATTTTTGGATATCCTCCCCTCAAAATTAGCGTCTTGTTTTCTTATCATCGGCAGCATGTCCGCGATAAGTTCTAGTTGGTGCAAATTCACCTAATTTGTGTCCTACCATGTCTTCTTGGATGTATACTGGTACGTGTTTCCGTCCATCATACACAGCGATTGTAAAACCGATAAAATTAGGGAAGATTGTAGAACGACGTGACCAAGTTTTGATCACTTTTTTCTTTTCAGCGCCTTCTTGTGCTTCGACCTTTTTCATCAAATGGTCATCGACAAAAGGTCCTTTTTTCAAACTACGACCCATGGTGTACCTCCTCTCAAAATGTGCGACACATGGTCAAGTATATTACTTAGTTTTACGACGACGAACGATAAGTTTGTCTGATTTTGCTTTTTTGTTACGTGTTTTGTATCCAAGGGCAGGTTGTCCCCAAGGTGATACTGGTGCTTTACGTCCGATTGGTGCTTTACCTTCACCACCACCGTGTGGGTGATCGTTAGGGTTCATTACGCTACCACGAACAGTTGGGCGTTTACGCATCCAACGAGAGCGTCCAGCTTTACCGATGTTGATCAATTCATGTTGTTCATTACCAACAGAACCAATCGTTGCACGGCATGAAGCCAAGATCATACGTACTTCGCCTGAGTTCAAGCGGATCAACACGTATTTGCCTTCTTTACCAAGTACTTGTGCACTTGTACCAGCTGAACGGATCAATTGTCCGCCTTTGCCAGGTTTCATTTCGATATTGTGGATAACTGTACCTACTGGAATGTTTTCTAGTGGTAATGCGTTACCTACTTTGATATCTGCTTCTGGACCAGAAACGATTTTTGTGCCAACTTCTAATCCTTTAGGTGCTAAGATATATGCTTTTACTCCATCCTCGTAATGTACTAACGCAATGTTAGCAGAACGGTTTGGATCGTATTCAATCGTTTTGACTGTAGCAACGACATTGTCCTTGTTACGTTTGAAATCGATTATACGGTATTGACGTTTGTGACCGCCACCTTGATGACGAACCGTGATACGTCCGTTGTTGTTACGACCAGCATTGTTTTTCAAAGGAGCTAACAATGTTTTTTCTGGTGTTGAAGTTGTGATTTCAGCGAAATCAGAACTTGTCATATTACGACGGCCGTTCGTGGTAGGTTTGTACTTTTTAATCGCCACGTCTTTTTCCCTCCCATGTAAAATTTATACGTAGACTACTTATTCAGCAGCTTCGAAAATTGTAATTTCTTTTGAATCTTCAGTTAAAGTCACAACAGCTTTGCGACGTTTTTTTGTATATCCTGCATATTTACCCATGCGTTTGAATTTAGGACGAACGTTGATGATATTCACGTTAGCCACTTTCACACCGTCAAAGGCAGCTTCTACAGCTTGTTTTACTAAAGTTTTGTTTGCTTTTGTGTCCACTTCAAAAGTGTATTTCTTGTCATCCATGGCAAGCATTGATTTTTCAGTGATCACTGGGCGTTTAATAACGTCTAGTAAGTTCATTATGCAAGCACCTCCTCGATCTGAGTAAGAGCAGTTTGTGTAACTAGCAATTTATCGCTAGAAACGATATCAAGAACACTAATGTTATCAGCAGTTACTACAGAAACTTTTGGTAAGTTGCGCGCTGATAAAGCGGCAAAGTCGTTTTCAGATTCTAGAACTACCAATACTTTTGAATCAATTGTCAAGTTAGCAAGAACTTGTTTGAATTCTTTTGTTTTAGGCGCATCAAAGCTTAAACCTTCGATTGCGACCAAGTTATTTGAAGCAACTTTTTCTGACAATACAGATTTCATTGCTAAGCGACGAACTTTTTTAGGAAGTTTGTAGCTGTATGAACGTGGTGTTGGTCCGAAGACTACGCCACCTCCACGCCATTGTGGTGAGCGGATCGAACCTTGACGGGCACGACCAGTTCCTTTTTGGCGCCATGGTTTACGGCCACCGCCACGAACGGCACTGCGGTTTTTCACAGCGTGTGTTCCTTGTCTTAATGAAGCGCGTTGCATGATGATTGCATCATAGACAACTGTTTCATTTGGTTCAATTCCGAAGATTTCTTCGTTCAATGTAATTTCGCCATTTTGGCTTCCATCTTGTTTGAATAATGCTACATTCGGCATTCCTTAGTTCCTCCTTTCTTCCTATCTACTTATTTAGCTTTCACAGCTGATTTGATTGTAATCAATGATTTTTTCGCGCCAGGAACGTTTCCTTTGATCAGAATAACGTTGCGTTCTGCGTCTACGCGTACGATTTCCAAGTTTTGGATCGTGATGCGATCGCCACCCATACGGCCAGCTAGACGTTTGTTTTTGAATACACGGTTAGGTGCAACTGGACCCATTGATCCAGGACGACGGTGGTAACGAGATCCGTGAGCCATTGGGCCGCGGCTTTGTCCGTGACGTTTGATAACGCCTTGGAATCCTTTACCTTTTGACGTGCCGGTAACATCAATGATATCGCCTGCTTCAAAAATATCAACTTTGATTTCTGATCCTACTTCTAAGCCCTCAAGCTCTACATTCTTGAATTCGCGAATGAAGCGCTTAGGAGCCGTGTTTGCTTTTGCAACATGACCTTTCGCAGGTTTGTTAGACAAAACTTCACGTTTATCTTGGTAGCCGACTTGAATTGCTTCGTAGCCGTCGTTTTCGATTGTTTTCACTTGTAGGACTACATTAGCAGTAGCTTCAACTACAGTTACTGGAATCAATTCGCCAGATTCAGTGAAGATTTGAGTCATTCCCACTTTTTTCCCTAAGATTCCTTTGGTCATGATTACACCTCCATCTTAATTATTATAGTTTGATTTCGATATTTACACCGCTTGGCAAGTCTAGCTTCATTAAAGCATCAACTGTTTTTGGTGTTGGATTCACAATGTCGATTAGACGTTTGTGTGTACGCATTTCGAATTGTTCGCGTGAATCTTTGTATTTATGTGTCGCACGGATGATCGTGTATAAGCTGCGTTCAGTTGGTAATGGAATTGGACCAGATACGCCAGCTCCAGTTCTTTTTGCAGTTTCTACGATTTTATCCGCTGATTGATCCAAAATACGATGTTCATACGCTTTTAAACGGATACGAATTTTTTGTTTTGCCATTGTTTTCCCTCCTTCGCCTATTTTGAAAAGTAGACATAGCTCCACGAAAATTTTCCGTCACGCTCGTCCATGGCAAAGCGTCCGGGCGTGTCGCAACCTCTCGTTTCGTAGCCGGCAGAAATTTCTTTGCTGCCAGTGTGACTTACGCATTTTACGTAAACAGCACCTTTATGATTATATTACGGATAAACCTTGATTGCAAGCTTTTTTTATTGAAAAACGCGGATTCTTTCGCATTCTTTTCTGAAAACTTTCTTTATGGAATCAAAATAAAAAAAGAAGCACGTCGGCTTCTTTTTTATCTCTGCATTTTTTGCTGGAACGTACGGTCTAGCGCCGTCTTCAACGGGAAATAAAGGATAGCGACCAAAAGAACCGTGACACCAACATTAATGATCGTAGCTGGAAGTTTGACGATAGCAGCTGTCCATGCACTAGCAAACGAACTGCCTAAGTACCACAACATCACTGTATTTTTCCCTTGCGTCATAATCAGCTTTACGATACCTGTAACGATACCAATCACAATGAGCTGCCATACCTTTTGCGGTTTCTTTTTAAATAGTAGAAAAGTCCCATAAGCGGCAGCTCCAACGACAAAACTTTCCAAAATAAAATACGGTGCTTCGGTGGCGTAGCCATTTAACAGATCAAATAGTGCAAAACCTAATCCACCAGCCAAGGAACCATTCACATAGCCTAACAATAATACAGCCAACAAGAGCACCGCATTTCCTAAGTGAACAAAAGCCCCTGTCGGTAACGGGATTTTGATCATGGTGCCAACTACCGTCAGCGCTGTAAAAAGAGCTACGAGAACGATTCGTTGGATTTTTTGATCATTCATGGTTCATCCTTCTTTCCGCTTCATTATAAGCCCCATGCCAAACATGACCTACATAAGGATTGATTGAGACGCCTTGTTTGATGGCAGCAGCAACAAACTCTTTGGCAGTACGAACGCTTTCAAGTATCGTCCACCCTTTGGCTAGACCCGCCGTGATTGCAGCGGAAAAGGTGCAACCGGCCCCATGATTAAAATCTGTATCGATTTTTTCTCCGGCCAATACGGTGAAACTTGCACCATCATATAAGACATCTAACGCTTGATGCGTTTGCAGTCGATGCCCACCTTTCACTATGACATTTTTCGCGCCCAGCTGATAGATTTTCTCAGCTGCAGCCTTCATATCATCCACCGTCATCAGATCCCCCATGCCCGATAAGATACCCGCCTCCACTAAATTAGGCGTTGTTATTTCAGCTAACGGCAATAAATCTTCGATGATTGCTGCAACACTTTTCGGCTGCAAGATATTTGCGGTACCTTTACACGCAATCACAGGATCGATCACTACATGTTTGATATCGCGTTCGTTAATAAAACGTGCAGCCACTTTGATATTTTCTTCATTTCCCATCATCCCCGTCTTGACAGCGTCCATTGCTTTGCCAGCTAACGCTGAAATCAATTGTTTCTCAAGCAACTCCGCTGATATCGACGTGACTTCATGTTGCCACCCTCTCGTTGGATCCATCGTAACGATCGACGCCAAAGAAGCAAATCCAAATGCGCCATACTCTTGAAACGTCTTTAAATCCGCCTCTATCCCTGCCCCGCCTGTAGAATCGGAACCTGCAATCGTTAGTACTTTTTTCATCTTCTTCAACTCCTTTTTCCCAGTATAGACAATCTTCTCCTTGACGAAAAGAGCCATTTGGCTTATTTTAGAACCATCCAATTGAAGAAAGGTGGTTCATTATGGTATTTATGATCGATAAAACAAGCAACCAACCTCTTTACCAGCAAATCGTCGCCTATTTCATCGATCAGATTCAAAGCGGCAGATATGGTCCTGGCGATCGTTTGCCTCCAGAAAGAGAACTGGCGCATTCTTTTGCGGTCAACCGATCAACAGTTGTCAAAGCATTGGATGAACTCAAAAGTCTTGGTTGGATTTCAAGGAAACAAGGCAGCGGATCAAAGGTTTTAGAAGGACGTTGGGGCAGTCGGCAAGCACCATTGTCCTATTTGAGGGCCTCTTTAGATAGTCCTTATTTGCAACAAGATCCCTTTATCACTGAAATCCAACAATTGCGCCAGCAACCGGAAGTCCTTGATTTGTATACCGGTGATCTTCCCCCTAATTTGATTCCAGATTTTGCCTTTCCTGCATTTACTTGGGAAGAAATCAGAAAAGAAAGTCAGCTATTATCACCTTCTGGCTATCGACCACTTGAGGAAACACTGCTGCGCCATTTGAGTGAAGCGTTTGACCTCAATGCAAAAGGGCAAAAATTGGTGATCACTGCTGGTTCCACACAAGGCATCACTCTTTTGATGCAAGTTTTGTTACGGGCCGGAGATTGCATTGCCACTGAAGATCCTTCTTTTCTATTTGCCTTACCGCTTTTTTCAACAATGAATGTACAATTGATTGGTATCCAACAAGATCTGGAGGGGATTTTGCCTCAAGCATTAGAGCGTACATTGAAAGAAAAGAAAATCAAATTTGTCTACTTAAACCCAAGCTTTCAAAATCCAACCGGCCATACAATGAGCTTAGGCAGACGCAAGGCAATCATTTCATTGTGTCAACGGTATCAAGTGCCTATTATTGAAGATGATGTCTTTGGTGAATTGGCTTTGGCAGAAACGCCACCTAAATTGAAGGCGTTAGCACCTGAAACGGTTATTTATCTCGGTTCATTATCGAAACTTCTCGGCTCTTCCATCAAAATCGGCTGGCTTTTGGCGCCAGAAGCATTGGCAGAGCAATTTGCACAAGCCAAGCGTCGGATGTCTATCGACACGACGATTTTCCCACAAGTATTGGCAAACATTGCATTACAGTCTTCTGATTATCAGCGCCAACAGGAACAGTTAGTACAAGAAATGATCCACCGTAGCGCTGCATTCGAAAAGATATTGTTGCCTTTTAAAGATGATTGGCAGTGGCAACCGATCAAAGGCGGCCTTTATTTCTGGTTGCACTGGCGACACGCCCCCTTGCGCCGTGGTGATTGGCAGATTTTCTTGCGTAATGGGCTTTTAGTTGCCCCAGCTTTTTTGTTTAGTAATGAAACAAGTGCTGTACGCCTCAATTACACACGCTTATCAGCGAATGACCTCACACAATTTACGGATCACTTTCAACGGATCACATTACAATTAAAGGAGCAATCAAATGAACGAAACCATTAAACTTTTACAAAACCATAGAACCTATCGGCAATTCGACCCTCACTATCAGCTGCCCAATGACCAATTGCAAGCTATCTTGGATGCAGCTCGCCAAGCCCCAAGCTGGATGAATGGACAAGCCTATTCAATCATTGTGATCGACGATCCTGCCATTCGCGAGCAATTGGTTCGTTGGAATCCAGGTAATCCCCATATTGCTGCAAGCTCAGTCTTTCTTCTGTTCTTGGCTGATTTACAAAGAACCAAACAAGTAGCCGAGGCCAAAAGCACACCTTACCGCATTGACGAAGGGTATCAACCGCTTTTGATTGCTACCACAGATGCGAGCATTGCATTGCAAACTGCAGCGATTGCTGCAGAATCTCTAGGGTTAGGCACTGTAATTTCTGGCAGTGTGAGAAAGGATAGCCGCAAAATCGCCGAACTACTCGATTTACCAGCATATGTCTATCCTGTTGCTGGTTTAAGCATTGGCAAGCCTATTGTAGATATGGCAGTCAAACCACGGATACCTGAAGCAGCAGTTATTCACTATAATGGCTATCAACCATATACCTATGATGTCATCGACGCATATGACGAAACGATGACTGCATTTGGAGAAGCACGAGAAACAAAGAGTTGGTCTGACAAATTTGCAGGGTTTTATAGCCATGTCCCAGACCAAGGATTTGATCAATTTTTGAAAGATCAACATTTAGCAAAATAACACAAAAAAAGCAGAAGCGCATGCGCTTCTGCTTTTTGATTCAATCTAATTAAGCTTGGATTGAAGTTACAACGCCTGAACCAACAGTACGTCCGCCTTCACGAATTGAGAAACGAGTTCCGTCTTCGATAGCGATTGGGTGGATCAATTCAACGTCGATTGTTACGTTATCACCAGGCATAACCATTTCAGTGCCTTCTGGTAATTCAACAACACCAGTTACGTCAGTTGTACGGAAGTAGAACTGAGGACGGTAGTTAGTGAAGAATGGTGTATGACGTCCACCTTCTTCTTTTGTTAAAACGTAAACTTCAGCTTTAAATTTTGTATGAGGTGTGATTGTACCAGCTTTAGCCAATACTTGTCCACGTTGGATGTCTTCACGAGCAACACCACGTAGTAATGCACCAATGTTATCCCCTGCTTCAGCATAGTCTAACAATTTACGGAACATTTCAACACCAGTTACAGTTGTTTTTGCAGTTTCTTCAGCAATACCAACGATTTCAACTTCGTCACCAACGCGAACTTGTCCACGTTCAACACGGCCTGTAGCAACAGTACCACGTCCAGTGATTGAGAATACGTCTTCGACTGGCATCATGAATGGTTTGTCAGTGTCACGTTCTGGAGTTGGAACGTATTCATCAACAGCAGCCATCAATTCTAAGATTTTTTCTTCGTATGAAGCTTCGCCTTCAAGAGCTTTCAAGGCAGAACCAGCGATTACAGGAACATCGTCGCCTGGGAAGTCATATTCTGACAATAAGTCACGAACTTCCATTTCAACTAATTCAAGTAATTCTTCGTCATCGACCATATCCATTTTGTTTAAGAAAACAACGATGTATGGTACACCAACGTTACGAGATAATAGGATGTGTTCGCGTGTTTGAGGCATAGGACCATCAGCAGCAGATACTACTAAGATCGCGCCGTCCATTTGAGCAGCACCAGTGATCATGTTTTTAACGTAGTCCGCGTGTCCTGGGCAGTCAACGTGAGCATAGTGACGAGCTTCTGTTTCGTACTCAACGTGAGCTGTAGAGATAGTGATTCCGCGTTCGCGTTCTTCTGGAGCGCCATCGATTTGGTCATAAGCAGATGCTTTTGCCAAGCCTTTTTTAGCTAATACAGTTGTGATTGCAGCTGTAAGTGTAGTTTTACCATGGTCAACGTGTCCGATCGTACCAATGTTCACGTGGGGTTTAGAACGGTCAAATTTTTCTTTTGCCATTTTAAAATGTTCCTCCTAAAAAAAAGATTATTTTTATATTTTGATAGGTAGGGAGCAATTGCTCCCCATCCCTTATCATCGATAATATTGTACACGAATCTCTCAAAAAAATATAGCTTTTTGATGAATTTCGTATGAGTCCATCAATTATTCAGCTTTGCCGCCGTTTTTCTTGATGATTTCTTCTTGAACAGATTTAGGTACATCTTCATAGTGATCAAATGTCATCATGAAGGTACCGCGACCTTGTGTTGATGAACGAAGTGTAGTTGCGTAACCGAACATTTCAGCTAATGGCACGATTGCGTTCACGATTTGTGAGTTACCGTGTGCTTCCATGCCTTCTACGCGTCCACGACGAGCAGTTACGTGGCCCATTACATCACCTAAGTAATCTTCAGGGACAGTGATAACAACTTTCATCATTGGTTCAAGAATCACTGGATTTGCTTTCTTAGCAGCAGCACGTAAAGCCATAGATGCTGCAACACGGAAGGCAGTTTCACTTGAATCGACATCATGGTATGAACCATCATAAAGTTTTGCTTTGATGTCTACTAATGGGTAACCGGCTAAGACACCGTTCGCCATTGAGTCTTCAAGACCTTTTTCAACCGCTGGGATGTATTCACGAGGAACCACACCACCGACGATCGCGTTTTCGAATTCGAAGCCTTTACCTTCTTCGTTTGGTGTAAATTCGACCCATACGTGACCGTATTGACCTTTACCACCAGACTGACGTACAAATTTACCTTCCGCTTGTGTTGCTGCACGGAATGTTTCACGATAAGAAACTTGAGGCGCACCTACGTTTGCTTCAACTTTAAATTCGCGACGCATACGGTCAACTAAAACGTCCAAGTGAAGTTCTCCCATACCAGCGATAACAGTTTCGCCTGTTTCAGCGTTTGTTTCAACACGGAATGATGGATCTTCTTCAGCAAGTTTTTGTAAAGCAATCCCCATTTTATCTTGGTCAGCTTTTGATTTAGGCTCAACAGCTACTTCGATAACTGGTTCTGGGAATTCGATTGATTCAAGGATAACTGGTGCTTTTTCGTCACACAATGTATCCCCTGTTGTTGTATCTTTCAAACCAACTGCTGCCGCGATATCGCCTGAGTAAACCGTTTGGATCTCAGCACGTGTGTTGGCATGCATTTGCAGGATACGACCGATACGTTCGCGTTTGTCTTTTGATGCATTCAATACATATGATCCAGAGTTCAAGACACCTGAATACACACGGAAGAATGTCAAACGACCTACGAATGGGTCAGTCATTACTTTAAATGCCAATGAAGCAAATGGTGCTTCATCATCAGCTGGACGATCAGTTTCTTCGTCTGTCTTAGGATTGATCCCTTTGATCGCAGGAACATCAAGTGGTGAAGGAAGATAGTCGATAACAGCATCCAACATCATTTGAACCCCTTTGTTTTTAAAGGCAGATCCACAAAGTACAGGGAAAAAGTCAACTGTTAATGTTGCTTGACGGATACCAGCTTTCAATTCTTCTTCAGTGATTTCTTCACCTTCCAAGAATTTCATCATTAGTTCTTCGTCAGTATCAGCAACAGCTTCGATCAATTTTTCGCGCCATTCTTCAGCTAATTCTACATAATCTTCAGGAATTTCAGTCTCTTGGATTTCAGTTCCTAAGTCATTTGTGTACATTTCAGCTTTCATTTTAACTAAGTCGATGATACCGACAAAGTCATCTTCCGCACCAATTGGTAATTGGATTGGATGCGCATTTGCTTGCAAGCGATCATGTAAAGTAGATACAGAATATAAGAAGTCTGCACCGATTTTATCCATTTTGTTACAGAATACAACACGTGGTACGCGGTAGTCTGTCGCTTGACGCCATACTGTTTCAGTTTGAGGTTCTACACCTGATTGTGAGTCTAAAACTGTTACAGCACCATCTAATACACGCAATGAACGTTGTACTTCGATCGTGAAGTCCACGTGTCCTGGTGTGTCGATGATATTTACGCGGTTTCCTTTCCATTGCGCAGTTGTCGCAGCAGAAGTGATCGTGATTCCGCGTTCTTGTTCTTGTTCCATCCAGTCCATTTGAGAAGCACCTTCATGTGTTTCACCAATTTTATGGATTTTACCAGTGTAATAAAGGATACGTTCAGTTGTTGTTGTTTTACCAGCATCAACGTGGGCCATGATTCCGATATTACGAGTTTTTTCTAGCGAAAATTCTCTTGCCATTCTAGGTTGTTCCCCTCTCATTCATACTTAACTTGCGTTAAGGTTGTGTCTCAGTACCTTCAAATAAAAAGCAGTGAGGATCTTACCAACGATAGTGAGCAAATGCGCGGTTGGCTTCCGCCATTTTGTGTGTGTCTTCGCGTTTTTTCACAGAAGCGCCAGTGTTGTTAGCAGCATCCATGATTTCTTTCGCTAAACGTTCTTCCATTGTGTGTTCGCCACGCAAACGTGCGTAGTTAACGACCCAACGAAGACCTAAAGTCGTACGACGTTCTGGACGTACTTCTACAGGGACTTGGTAGTTAGAACCGCCGACACGACGTGCTTTAACTTCCAATACAGGCATAATGTTTTTCATTGCTTGTTCGAAAACTTCCAATGGATCATTACCTGTAGATTCTTTGATAATGCCAAAAGCATTATAGATAATATTTGCAGCAACACCGCGTTTACCATCAACCATTACACGGTTGATCAAACGAGTTACTAATTTTGAGTTATAAATAGGATCTGGTAAAACATCACGTTTTGCAACAGGACCTTTACGAGGCATCCGTAACTCCTCCTTCCGAAATATCAGTTCTGATTTAAATACGATTCATTTGATCGTTATGTTTTAAAGATTAAGCTTTGGGACGTTTTGTTCCATATTTAGAACGAGATTGTTTACGGTCGTTAACGCCGGCTGTATCCAATGCACCACGAACGATATGGTAACGTACCCCTGGTAAGTCTTTTACACGTCCACCACGTAGCAATACCACGCTGTGTTCTTGCAAGTTATGACCGATACCTGGAATATAAGCTGTCACTTCAATCAAGTTTGACAAACGAACACGTGCGTATTTACGTAGAGCCGAGTTCGGTTTTTTCGGTGTCATTGTTCCCACACGAGTAGCTACCCCACGCTTTTGAGGTGAGTTAACATTCGTTTGAGCTTTCTTGAAACTGTTATATCCTTTGTTCAATGCTGGTGAATTTGATTTTTCAACCTTGGATTTACGAGGTTTACGTACTAATTGATTAATTGTAGGCATCCCTTGTTGTCCTCCTTCCTTGATTCGCTTTATAGTCCCACACATCCAGGTGGTTCTTTTTTTGCGATAAAAAATAATGCAGTTCCTGCATTCGTATCAAACTATGCTTTGATAGACAGTCAGCACGTCTCCATCGAGAGACCTGTAGATAAAGCACCTTTGATAGAATATCATGCTTTAACCGGTCTGTCAACCAGTCTCCTCTCTTTTTTGGGGATGTTTCCATAAATTTTCCTCAAAAAATATTTTTGGTTCTGATGTTCTTTTTCTCACTTCTTCTATTATAATAGAAGACAGCAACGGAAATTTTTAAAAGGCGGGGAAAATATGAATTTAAAAGAAATGGTCGGCATTGAAGCAGCTGGATACGTGAAAGATGGCATGGTCGTCGGTCTAGGTACCGGTTCAACTGCTTACTATATGATCGAAGAACTAGGGCGTCGGGTCAAAGAAGAGAACTTATCGATCATCGGTGTGCCTACTTCTTATGCATCAAAAAAACAGGCAGAAGCGTTAGGGATTCCTGTCCGTACGATCGATGAAGTGGAAGCTGTTGATTTGACCATTGATGGTGCAGACGAAATCAGCTCAGACAATCACGGTATCAAGGGTGGCGGTGCAGCATTGCTGTTTGAAAAAATCGTTGCCACCTATTCAAAAAAAGTCTTATGGATCGTAGATGAGTCGAAAATGGTCGATACGCTTGGTGCTTTTCCACTACCAGTGGAGGTCATTCCATATGGCAGCCAACAAGTACTCCGTCTTTTTGAAAAACAAGGCTATCGTCCGGTTTTGCGTCTTGATGAAGATGGCACCCCAGTCAAAACGGATTGCCACAACTATATCATCGATCTTCATTTAGATACGATTGCTGATCCTGAAGCACTGGCAGTTACTTTAGATAGTACAGTCGGTGTGGTTGAACATGGTTTATTCTTAAATATGGTCCACACGATCATCATTGGAAAATCTAACGGACCTGCTGTTAATCACGTCCGTCCATAAAGAGGGGTCCCCCCCCTCTTTTTATTCATAAAAAAAGATATTGTTTATTTTTTGTGCAAATTGACCTATCGTTTATACATGGTTTATGCTATATTCAAATAAAAAGAAAGGCAGGAGGCACTATGAAAGTCATTGGTTACGCCCGCACTACCATCATGGACGAGGATGCAAGTGAACAAATAAACAAGCTGAAACAATTTGGCTGTCATGAATTTTTTCATGACACGTATTCGATTGAAGAAAATGAAGAACAACATACCTTAGAGTCTGTGCTGGCGCACATGCACCCCGGTGATATGATCGTGGTCACCGAACTTTATCGAATTGGTAAAACTACCAGACAATTGACTGAATTAACTGACTTATTGAAGAATAAACAAATAGATCTGGTTTCTATTCAAGAGGATATTGATACAAGTCAATCAATGGGGCATATTTATTTCAATCTAATGGAAGGGCTTGCGGTCATGGAACGTTCATTGATCAAAGAACGGACACTTGTGGGATTGAATAATGCCCGTAAAAAAGGGAAAATTGGCGGCCGACCAAAAATCGACCTGAAAACAGTCAAAAAGATCCGCCATTTATATTATGATAAGAAAGAAACAATCCAATTCATTTCTACCAAGTGCAACGTTTCTGTTGGTACATGTTATAAATACATAAAAATCCCAGAAGACGAATGGCAGAAATTACTATCTTGATACCCAAGAGGCTCCCCCTATAAGCCTCTTTTTTGTATTACTTATGTATTTTCATCCAGCTTTTCCGCTAAAATCATGGAAATTCTTTGAGAAAGAGTGTACAATAAACAGGGAATTGAAAATTTCAGAAAAATATCGACTATCTAAAGGAGAGTTTTACATGCCAAAATTAGTATTTTCTCGTCATGGACTAAGCGAATGGAACAAATTAAACCAGTTTACAGGTTGGGCTGATGTTGATCTAGCGCCAGAAGGTGTCGAAGAAGCAATCGAAGGCGGACGTAAAATCAAAGAAGCTGGCATCGAATTTGATGTAGCTTATACATCTGTATTAACTCGTGCCATCAAAACTTGCAACTACATTTTAGAATATTCGGATCAACTTTGGGTACCAACCATCAAATCTTGGCGCTTGAACGAACGTCACTATGGTAAATTACAAGGTTTAAACAAGAAAGAAACTGCTGAAAAATATGGTGACGAACAAGTACACATCTGGCGCCGTTCATATGACGTATTGCCTCCATTGATGGAAGCGACTGATGAAGGTTCAGCTGCAAATGATCGTCGTTATGCGATGCTTGATCCTCGCGACGTACCTGGCGGAGAAAACTTGAAAGTAACGCTAGAACGTGCATTGCCTTTCTGGCAAGATGAAATTGCCCCAGCATTGAAAGATGACAAAACTGTTTTAGTTGCTGCACACGGTAACTCATTACGCGCATTGGCAAAACACATCGAAGGCATTTCTGATGAAGATATCATGGATCTTGAAATCCCAACTGGACAACCACTTGTTTATGAATTGAACGATGATTTAACAGTTGCGAAAAAATACTATTTATAAAATTTTCCACTATGACTGTTTCACCCTTTGGGTGAAGCAGTTTTTTTAATGTCTTTTCTACCTCTGCTGTTTTATAATAGATTTTAGATTGAAAGCGTGTACGAAAGGAAGATTTTATGAAAATTCAGCAAAAAGATACATGGTTATTTTTAGGCGACAGCATCACTGATTGTGACCGAGACCGCCAAAATCCATTCGATTTAGGACATGGCTTTGCACAGATGACCGCTGAGCAATTAACCCATCTTTACCCTGATAGCCACTTCACTTTTTATAACCGTGGCATTGGAGGCAATCAATCCCACGATGTGTTGGCACGATTACAAGAAGATTGTCTTGATTTGACACCCGATGTCGTGGTGTTTTTGATTGGGATCAATGATACTTGGCATCATGTGGGCGATGCTGATTTTGGTACAGCTTATCGCGCCCAACGTTTTGAAGAAACAGTTCGTCAGATAGTAGCAAAAATCACCGAAAGCGGAATTACCCGAATTCTCTTATTAGAGCCTTTTCTCCTACCCTATCCCGCAGATCGCAAGACGTGGCGCATTGATCTAGACCCAAAAATCCACATTATACGTCAGCTTGCAGCAGAATACCATTGTCAATTGGTGCCGTTAGATGGCTTATTTGCTGAAGCTGCCGTAGCACAAGGACCACAAGCATTGACTGGTGAAGACGGTGTACATCCGACAATGACAGGACATCAATTGATCACACACGCCCTGCTTGCACGCTTGACTTATGCGGAAGAAACCTAAAAAAGCCACTCCTTAAGGAATGGCTTTTTTTATAGATAGCTAGAAGGTGTTAATGCATCTTGGTAAATAGCGACTATATCATCGACACGTAATGGTACATAGGCACTTTTACTGATTGAACTAAATGCCACAGCTTGTTGCGCCATTTCCTCGAAATGCTGATCGTCTTTGATCCCGACTTCTGGTAAAGTCATCGGAATCCCGCAAGATTCAAAGAAGTCATAGAGTTTTTGAATACCCATACGTGCTGCAATGTCTGACACTGACTCTTGGACCCCAAAGACTTCCCGTGCAAAACGTGCCAACTTGGGTGCTGTTTCTTCATTCAAGACATGCAGCATCCAACGAGGAGTCAAGATCGCCAAGCCAATGCCGTGGGTAATATCATAGAATGCACTCAATTCATGCTCCATTGGATGACAAGACCACGCACCGCCTTTTCCACTACCAGTCAGTCCATTTAACGCCAAGGTACTTGCCCACATCAAATTTGCCCGTGCATCATAGTCATCTGGTGTTTCTAACGCAATCGGTAAATTCTTGATGACAGCTTTCATCAATCCTTCTGATACCCCATCTTGAACATCCGTTTGTGCTGTCGTGCTGAAATAATTTTCAATCAAGTGGCTCAAGATATCAGCTGAACCTGCAGCTGTTTGATACCGACTCACGCTGAAAGTTGTCGTTGGATCCAAGAAAGAGACTTTCGGCAAAAAGTTTGGTCCATGGACGCCTAATTTTTGCTTGGTTTCCAAATTAGAAATCACCGCACCACGGTTCATTTCACTTCCCGTAGCCGCCAATGTTAAAATCGTGACCAAAGGAATCGTGCTGCCTTGATAACTGCGGCTTAAGACAAGCTCCCACGGTTCTTGGTCGCTGTGGGCTGCGCCAGAGATCACTTTACTGCAGTCAATAACCGAGCCGCCACCAACAGCCAAAATCACATCGATATGCTTATCCCGGCAGAGCTTCGCCCCTTCACGTACAGTATCGATCCGCGGGTTCGGATCAACACCAGATAATTCAGTCACTTGGTTCTGGTTTTCTGTTAATTGCTGCATAATCTCAGCATATAGCCCATTCTTTTTGATACTTCCGCCGCCATAGACCAATAAGACATTTTTCCCAAAGGTATTTAAAACTGCTGGCAATTCGTTTAATCGATCTTTACCAAAGCGAATATCCGTACTCACATGAAACGTAAAATTGTTCATCTTATCCTCTCCTTCATTTCATTCTTCTTTCATTAAACCACTTTTTGGTAAAAGTGCAACTTCCACAAATCAAAAAAACCTGCCTCAATAGGCAAGTTCTTTTGATTGATCATCTAAGCAATGGCTGTTTCCAATCCAACTTTGATCATGTCATTAAATGTGGTTTGCCGCTCTTCTGCCGTTGTTTCTTCACCTGTAATAATATGATCACTAACAGTACAGATCGCTAGGGTTTGAACATGGAACTTCGCGCCTAAGTAATACAAAGCAGCAGCTTCCATCTCAACACCCATTACACCTAGTTCTGCTAGTTGCAGTGTTTCAGTCATATCATCCTTATAAAATGTATCTTCAGACAAAATATTCCCCACATGGGTAGTAAAGCCAGAAGCTGTAGCTGTTTCATAGGCTTTACGTAGTAAATCAAAGTCAGCAATTGGTGGAAAATGAAAACTTTGGAAGTTTTTAGCTACCATTGATGAACTTGTTGCTGCTGCTTGGGCAATCACTAAATCCCGCACATGGACATCTTTTGAGATTGCGCCGCAAGTACCGACACGAATCAATTTTTTCACACCATAAGAATTGATCAATTCATGGGCATAAATCGTGGCTGATGGCATCCCCATCCCTGTCCCTTGTACAGAAACACGTTCGCCTTTGTACACACCAGTGTAGCCTAACATTCCTCGAACATTGTTATAACAAATTGGATCTTCTAAAAATGTTTCTGCAATGTATTTGGCCCGCAGGGGGTCGCCTGGCAATAAAATCTTATCCGCAATTTCACCAGCTTTGGCTTCGATATGAACACTCATTCTTTTCTCTCCCTTACCTCTTTATAAAACAGCTAGCGTTTCTTTGATCAACGCTTTAAATTCTGCCTTCACTCGTTCAGTCGTTTCAACAACCTCTTCATGATTCAAGCTTGCTTGCATGCCAGCTGCAAGGTTTGTGATGCAAGAAACACCTAACACCTTCAAGCCACTATGAACAGCCACGATCACTTCCGGAACTGTCGACATCCCAACAGCATCTGCACCGATCGTACGAGCAAATCGAATCTCCGCTGGTGTTTCATAGGTTGGACCAGAAAAGCCCATATAGACGCCCTCTTTTAAGTGCAGCCCTTTCGCCGCCCCAACTTCTTTGGCTGCGTTGCGGTAATCGATATGATACGCTTGACTCATATCTGGGAAACGCGGTCCCATAGCTTCATCATTTGTCCCAACCAGCGGGTTGGCCCCCATAAAGTTGATTTGGTCGGTGATCAACATCAAATCGCCTGGTTGGAAAGATTCATTGACTCCGCCGCACGCATTGGTCACCACTAGAGAATGTGCCTTCAAGGCAGCCATCACACGAACTGGATAAGTGACAGTCTGCATAGAATGTCCTTCGTAATAATGGAACCGGCCTTGCATCGCCAAAACTTTTTTACCTGCCAATGTACCATACACCAACTGTCCAGCATGACCAACGACTGTCGACACTGGGAAATGCGGAATATCGTTGTAGGGCAAGATGATTGGATTGTCGATCTCATCGGCTAACTCACCTAGGCCTGAGCCTAAAATCAAACCAAATTCAACCTCACCGACACCACTTTCTTTGATAAATGCTGTTGTTGCCTGTAATTTCTCTTGCAATGTTGTCATCTCTTCACCTCTAATTTAAATGATTTAAAAAGCTTTTGCCATTTTCTGTTGCAGCTACGCCAAAGTTTTCAGCGATCGTTGCAGAAATATCTGCATAATGGCCTTGAGGCAGCGCCCCTTGACCTTTGAATTGTTTGCTGTACGCCAATAAAGGAACGTATTCTCTGGTATGATCCGTTCCTGGGAAGGTTGGATCATTTCCGTGGTCCGCTGTAATCAAGAGCAAGTCATCTTCTCCCATGGCATCTAAAATTTCTGGGATCCGCAAATCAAAATCTTCGATGGCATGCGCATAGCCCACAACATCACGTCGATGGCCGTACAACGCATCAAAATCAACAAGGTTGGTAAAGCTCAATCCGGTAAAATCTTGTTTCATCACATGCAATAATTGATCGACACCATCCATGTTGCTCTTTGTCCGTACCGAATCAGTGATGCCTTGTCCATTGAAAATATCGTTGATTTTACCGACAGCGATCACATCTTTACCCGCATCTTTCAGTGAATCTAAAACGGTTTGACCAAATGGATCAAGGGCATAATCGTGACGATTGCTGGTCCGTGTGAAGTTGCCTGGTTCGCCTACATAAGGACGGGCAATGATCCGACCAATCATGTAAGGTTCATCTTTGGTAATATCACGAACATACTGGCAAATTCGATACAGTTCTTCTAATGGAATGATCTCTTCGTGGGCAGCAATTTGCAGTACTGGGTCTGCTGAAGTATACACGATCAAGTCGCCTGTTTTCATTTGATGTTCACCAAAATCATCGATGACGGCTGTGCCTGAATAAGGCAAGTTGCAGACTACTTTGCGGCCCGAAAAATCTTCGATTTGTTTCAACAATTCATCCGGAAAACCTTCTGGAAATACGCGGAATGGTTTTTGGATATTCAAGCCCATGATTTCCCAGTGACCAGTCATGGTATCTTTTCCAACAGAGATTTCTTCTAGTTTAGTGGCATATCCTTGATGGTCCGAAATATTTTTTACCCCTTCTAGCGGTCTGATTGTGCCTAAACCAAGTTGTTCTAAATGGGGAATCGTCAACCCAGCTTCTTTGGCAATATGTCCTAATGTATCTGAACCCACATCACCAAAATCTGCGGCATCAGGTGCTTCACCGATTCCGACTGAGTCCATGACGATCAAGTGTATCCGTTTAAACATAACTATTCCCTACTTTCTTTTTTGTTTTCATTACTATCATACTAAATTCAAGCAAAAAATGCTGAACTGCTTGTTTATTCAAGATGCCGATTTCAAAAAACGATAGAAAAAGGGCAGGACACAGCAACACATTCATGTCCCATAGCCCCACCCTTTCATACTGAAAATTATTTAGATTTAATGTAATTCTTCCCATTTGCTTTCGGACCAGCGGCTTTTCCAAGGAAAAGAACCAAGACAATGATCGTCAATGCATATGGTGCTGCTTGCAGATAAACAGCTGGGATCGAAGAAATCAATGGTAGTTGGCCACCTACGATACTGATGTTTTGAGCGAAACCAAAGAAGATCGCCGCCCCCATCGCACCAAGCGGATTCCATTTTCCAAAGATCATTGCCGCCATCGAAATAAATCCTTGACCGGCGATCGTAGTCACCGCAAAACGTCCAGCAATCGATTGTGCAAACAATGCGCCACCCATACCACCAAGGAAACCTGAGATCAACACACCCGAGTAACGCATGGCATACACGTTGATGCCTAATGTATCAGCGGCTTGTGGATGTTCTCCGACTGAACGCAACCGCAACCCGAAGCGTGTTTTGAAAATCACGAACCACGCAATAATTGAGATCAAAATCGCAAAATATGCTGGCAAGAAGGTTTGATTAAAGAAAATCGGCCCGATGATTGGAATGTCTTTCAATACCGGAAAGTTGAAATACCCTAATGTTCGTTGGATATTGTCTGTTTGGCCTTTATTATAAATGGCTTTTACCAAGAAGACCGCCAAGGCTGGCGCCATCAAATTCATCACCGTACCACTGATAATATGATCCGCGCGGAAATTGATCGTTGCCACTGCATGAAGTAGTGAAAAGACCATCCCTACTAGGCCACCAACGAGCATCCCGAGCCATGGTGTCCATGCACCAAATTGTGTTGCAAATTCAATATTGAAAACGATCGAACTGAAGGCACCCATCACCATGATTCCTTCAAGCCCTACGTTAACGATCCCGCTTCTTTCAGAGAAGACGCCGCCTAGTGCGGTCAGTATCAATGGAGAAGCATAAATCAACGTTTGTGTAACGATGGAAGAAATTAAACTAATATTCATTAGATGGTTCCTCCTTCCTGATCTTGATTATTTGGTTTGGCTTCTATGTCTTGGACGATAGCTACTTCTTTTTTGCCATCAAATACTTTCGCCAATACAAAACGAATCACGAAGCTAATAGCAACGAAGAAAATAATGATCGCGATGTTGACATCAACCAATTCAGATGGAATACCTGCAAATTGCATCCCTTGTCCGCCAAGTTTCAATATACTGAACAAGAGTGCCGACAAAAGAATACCGACAGAAGAGCCGCTACCAAGCAGCGATACCGCCATTCCGTCAAATCCGATACTCAAGGATGACCCTTGAACAAAGAAGTTCTCGAATGTACCTAAACCTTGAACGACCCCGCCAAGTCCAGCCAATGTACCAGAAATGATCATAGAAATGATGATCGTACGTTTACTGCTCATCCCAGCATATTCTGACGCACTCGGGTTCAATCCGACCGCCCGAATCTCATAACCTAATGTGGTTTTTTTCATTAAGAACCAAATCAATACTAAGAAAATCAACGCCAAGAAAATACCTAAGTTCAAGCGAGAATTGTTGGTCAAGTTTGCCAAGAATGGCGTTTGCAATGATGCATTGTCCCCAACCATTTTGGTGACCCCTTTGGTCGTGATCATTGATTCATTCATCACATTGTTGACCAAATGATTCCCGGTATATAATAAAATATAGTTCATCATGATCGTCACGATCACCTCACTGGTTCCAAAGAATGCTCTTAGAAAACCAGGAATAGCAGCAGCAACTGCACCGCATAGCGCACCGACAATAATTGCCAGCGGCAAGACAACCAATCTAGGTGCATCAGGCATTGCCAAAGCAACCCATATACTTGCGACCCAACCAGCCAACGCTTGGCCAGAAAGCCCGATATTGAAGAAACCGGCTGAATTCGCCACTGCAAATCCTAGTGCCGTAAAAATCAACGGGGCCGCTGTAACAAAAATCTCACCAATATTGCGGGCATTGATCCCACCTGTTTGCGCATTGACAAACACGGTCTTGAACATTTGTTGATAACCTAGGATCGGGCTGTACCCAAAGGCTGCCATAATGATGCCGCCTATAATGAAACCTAACAACACGGCAATGATCGGTACAAGGATATTGCGTAATTGTGTTTTGCGATTATTCAACAGAACCACCTACTTCCTCCATTTGCAACTCGCGTCTGGCTTCTTCTAAAGAATAGCCAGCCATCAACAAGCCCAACTCTTTTTCTGATGTTTCTTTCGGATCAACAACACCGACGATTTCACCAGCATGGATTACAGCGATGCGATCTGATACATTCAAAATCTCATCTAGCTCAAAGCTGACCAGTAAGACAGCTTTCAATTTATCTCGTTGTTCAATCAAACGTTTATGAATAAACTCAATAGCACCCACATCTAATCCACGGGTTGGATTGGCCACGATCAATAAGTCAGGATCACGGCTGATTTCTCTCGCAATGATGGCTTTTTGTTGGTTCCCGCCAGAGAGCGCCTTTGCCGGAACGATTTCATTGACCGTCCGAACATCGAACTCTTTGATCAGGTCCCGTGCGAACTCATTGATTTCACCATAATCTAAGACCCCATAATTGCTTAATGGTTTTTTGTAATACGTTTGTAAGGCGATATTCTCAGAGAGCATCATATCTAATACTAACCCAAACTTATGGCGATCTTCTGGTACATGACCGACACCAGCTTCGGTTACTTTCCGTGGTTTGAAGTTGGTGATATCATCACCATTCAACAACACTTTACCACTTTCGACTTTTCTCAAACCAGTAATGGCTTGCAGCAATTCTGATTGTCCATTGCCATCGATACCGGCGATGCCCAATACCTCTCCGGCACGAACCTCTAAACTCAAGTTCTTGACAGCTTCCAATCCGCGGTTTTCTTTAACGACCAAGTTTTCAACAGATAAAACGACTTCTTTAGGCGTTGCTGCTTTCTTCGGTGTTTTGAAGGAAACGGAACGACCAACCATCATATCAGCCAATTGTTGTGAACTGACATCTTTGACATTGACAGTACCAATACATTGTCCACGCCGAATAACGGTGCATCGATCTGCGACAGCCTTGATCTCATCTAATTTGTGGGTGATCAAAATAATTGATTTCCCTTCTCGGACTAAACCACGCATGATCGTGATCAACTCGTCGATTTCTTGCGGCGTCAATACCGCTGTCGGCTCATCAAAGATCAACACATCGGCACCGCGATACAATGTTTTCAAGATTTCTACCCGTTGTTCCATGCCGACTGAGATATCTCTCACGTAAGCATCTGGATCAACGGACAGCCCATACTGCTCAGACACTTTTTTGATCTCCGCGCGGGCTTTTTTACGATCCAAGAATCCAAGACGATTGGGTTCGCTGCCTAAGATAATATTCTCAGTGACTGTAAAGGCATCGACCAACATAAAATGCTGATGGACCATGCCGATCCCTAACTTATTCGCAGCAGTCGGACTGGTTACGGCTACTTTTTGACCGTTCATCCAGATTTCCCCAGATGTTGGCTCCAATAACCCTGACAACATATTCATCAAGGTTGACTTGCCCGCTCCATTTTCACCAAGCAGTGCATGGATCTCGCCTGGCTTTACTTGCAAGTTGACATCGTCATTGGCTTTGAATGTTCCAAACTCTTTGGTGATATGACGCATTTCTACAACATATTTTTCCTCAGCCAAATTTCTCACATCCTTACTTTCTAATTCGCTTCGCTTTCGATTGCGTATCCTATGAATAATGGCTATTGCTTTGGATATTACTATCCTCATGAAAACCAGAAGCTTTCATCAAGACAGTATCATGATCAATAGAATGATCTTGCCCTATCATAGGGCAAGATCACCACAGAATGACTGCTTTTAGTCTTCTGGTGTTTCAGGAACTTCTACTTTACCGTCGATTACATCTTGTTTTGCTGTTTCGATTGCTGCTTTGGCATCATCAGAAAGGAAACCTTCAGTAATGTCCACGCCGCCATCTTTCAAACCATAAACAATATGTTCGCCGCCAGGGAAGTTATCTTCTAAAGCACGTGTTGAGATATCTTGTACAGCTGCGCCTACACCTTTAAGTGTTGAAGCCAATGTGAAGTTGCCGTCTGTACCATCAGCTGATGTAAAGACACCTTCATCTTGTTGATCGCTATCTACACCGATAACCCATACTTTTTTGTCTTCAAGATCAGCATCGCTCAATTGTTCGTTGATTGCTTTGGCCTCTTGGAAGACACCTGCACCAGTACCGCCTGAAGCATGGAAGATAACATCCGCGCCGCCTTGGTACATTGAAGCTGCTAATGCTTTCCCTTTAGCAGGATCACCGAATGATGCTGCGTATTGAGGATCTACTGTGATATCTTTACCTAAAATCTCAGCTGCATCTTGAACACCTTTAATGAAACCAGCTTCAAAACGGTCGATCACGACGCCTTCTTCACCACCGATGAAACCGACTTTGTTTGTTTTTGTTGTATATGCTGCTGCAAAACCAGCAAGGTACGCTGCTTCATTGTCTTTAAATGTTGCTGAGACAACGTTGTCTTTGCCTTCGATGACATCATCAATGATCCCAAATTGTGTATCAGGGTTTTGGTCTGCTGCTGCTGAGATCGCATCTTTCAATAAGTAACCTACACCAAAAATTGTTTTGAAACCATTTTGAACGGCACCATTTACATTTGTTGTATATTCAGACGCTTCGTTTGATTGGACATAGTCATAACCGCCAACACCGCGGGCAATACCATGTTCTTCACCCCATGCTTCCAATCCTTCCCAAGCTGATTGGTTGAATGAGCGGTCATCAACACCACCGATATCCGTAACGATCGCTACACTATGTGCTGCATCTGTTGATCCTTCAGCTGCACTGCCGCCAGTTGAATCTGTTGAACCTGAGTTCCCGCCGCCGCAAGCACCTAGTAATGTTAAACCAGCTACTGCAACAATCCCTAAACTAAATAATTTTGCTTTTTTCATTGCTGTAAAGCCCCCTAAAATATAGTTTTTTTCAACAGCCGCATCGACTGAATGAACATGGTTTATAAATCTTTGTTGGTGAAATAATACGGCAGCAATTCGCCGACCGTGGTTTCTTTGGTCACACCATCATCACCGACTAAAGTAACAGGCATCGTTGGTTCGCAAAACTCGACCATCACCTGACGACAAGCACCACATGGCGAAATCGGTTCAGGCGTGTGCCCAGCCACAACAAGGTGGTCAAAGTCTTTTTCGCCTTCTGAAATAGCTTTAAAAAATGCAGTCCGTTCGGCACAATTGGTTAATCCAAAAGATGCATTTTCGATATTGATTCCTTGATAAACAGTCCCGCTTTTCCCTACCAAACAAGCACCAACAGGAAACTTGGAGTAAGGTACGTAGGCTTTGTCTAAAGCCGCTACGGCTGTTTCGATCCATTCTTTTTTTACTGTTGTCATCGTCTTCCTCGCTCTATGCATATTTTTCTGGCAGAAAGAGACTTAATCAATAGCCGCCGCCAGTTGAACCTGTGACGATTGCTACACTTGCGCTTGTACCTAAACGATTTGCACCGGCTTCAACCATCGCTACCGCCTCTGCTTCATTATGAATACCACCAGAAGCTTTCACACCCATTTCTGGTCCTACCGTTTCACGCATCAAACGAACATCTTCGATCACTGCACCACCAGTTGAGAAACCTGTCGACGTTTTCACGAAGTCGGCGCCAGCAGCTTTCGCTAATTCACACGCTTTGACGATTTCTTCATTGTCTAACAGGGCTGTTTCAATAATGACTTTCACCAATGCTTTGTCTTTGGCAGCTGTTACTACTGCTTCGATATCCGATTGAACTTTTTTATATTGTTTTGATTTCAATGCGCCGATATTGATGACCATATCGACTTCATCTGCACCATTATTGATTGCATCTGTTGTTTCATAGGCTTTGACTTCTGAAGTATTCGCGCCTAAAGGAAAACCGATCACTGTACAAACTGCTGTAGGTTCACCTTTTAATTGTTCCGCTGCAAAAGCCACCCATGTTGGATTGATGCAGACTGAGTAGAAGTGATAGGTTTTAGCCTCTTCAATGATACGCAGGACATCTTCTTCACTGGCGTCAGCTTTCAATATTGTGTGGTCGATCATCCGATTCAATTCCATTCTTTATTCGCTCCTTATTCTGTAATCATGTCATGGATCAGCGGCGGTTCTACGCCTGCTTCACCAATCTCGATATTTTTTTCGATCAAAGCAATAACATCATCGATTGCTTCAGTGTTGCTGTAAATAGTCAAAAGAGATTCCCCTTCGCTGACTGCTTCACCGACTTTTTTGTGTAACTTGATCCCTACTGCATGATCGATATCTTCTTCTTTTGTTTTGCGGCCAGCCCCTAGCATCATGGCTGCGATCCCTAATTCATTGGCGACTAATTTAGTCACAACGCCACTTTTTTTCGCTGGCAGTTCAATTTCATACTGCGCAGTCAACAATTTACTAGGCTCATCCACCACTGAGGCGTCGCCTCCTTGATTCGTGATCATTTCTCGAAACTTAGACAATGCCTTTCCTGAACGAAGGGCTTCTGACAACATTTGCCGTGCTTCCTCGATAGAATCAGCTTTCTTCGCCAAGACGACCATTTGACTGCCCAACACGTAACACATTTCAGTTAAATCTTCTGGTCCATTCCCTTGCAATGTTTCGATTGCTTCCACTACTTCTAGGCTATTGCCAATTGCTTCACCCAATGGTTGTGACATATCTGAAATGACAGCCATTGTTTGTCGGTGGGCCAATTTGCCGATTCGAACCATTGTTTTTGCCAAACGTTTGGCATCGTCAATGTTCTTCATAAAGGCGCCATCCCCCGTTGTCACATCTAAGACGATCGCATCTGCACCAGCCGCGATTTTTTTACTCATGATCGAGCTGGCAATCAATGGGATCGAGCTGACTGTTGCTGTCACATCCCGCAAAGCATACAATTTTTTGTCTGCTGGTGCCAAATCACCAGATTGACCAATCACTGCCATTTTGCTTTCGTTGACTAAACGGATAAATTCTTCTTCAGGGATTTCGATTTTGAAACCTGGAATGGATTCTAATTTGTCCAAAGTTCCACCGGTATAGCCTAGTCCACGTCCGGACATTTTGGCTACTGGCACACCAACGCTGGCAACTAGCGGCGCTAAAATCAAGGTTGTTGTATCTCCAACGCCCCCGGTTGAGTGCTTGTCTACTTTGATTCCTTCAATTGATGAAAGGTCGATCACTTCACCAGAATTCGCCATTGCCAAAGTCAGATTTGTGATTTCTTCATCAGTCATATCTACATAGTAAATAGCCATCAACAAGGCACTCATCTGATAATCTGGGATACTTCCGTCAGTATACGCAGTTACAATGTAGTCAATTTCTTCCTTCGTTAATGACTTGCCGTCACGTTTCTTTTCAATTAAATCCACCATTCGCATCGAAATGACCCTCGCTTCCTCTAACATTATACAATAATTTCCTCACGGGTAAACCACTTTAGTAAAACAGTTTACTAAATATCGTGAAGGTATGAAAACACTTACAAGAAGAAATATACCGCATTATTCCTTGCTTGTCAATGTTTGCACGCTCTCACGAATAATTAATTTTGTATCAAAAATCTTATTTGGAATTCGCCTAGTTGGGAATTCAATGGCATCCACTAAAAATTTGGCTGCGGTAAAACCAATTTCAAAGGTTGGCTGCATCACTGTCGTCAATGGCGGTGTAATATACTCAGAAAGTTTTAAGGCATCAAAACCAACAACAGATATATCTTCGGGTACTTTTTTGCCTGCTTCATAGATGGCTTGGTAACAACCGATCGCCATCGCATCATTGCCGCAAAAGAAGGCAGTGATTTCTTTATACTTCAATAAAGATTTGGTGGCCTCATACCCCCCGGATACCGTCAGTTCAGCACTTTCGACATAACGCCCTTTAAAAGGAAGCTGGTGATCCTTCAAAGCATGGCGATAGCCGTTGAACCGTTCTTCTAGTTGATAATAGCCGGTACTTTCTTTCAACATACCGATATTCCGATGGCCATTTTCGATCAAATAGCTGACTGCTTGATAAGCACCTTCATATTCTTTCACGATCAGGCGGCCGTTGTCACGCTGATTGATACCACGGTCAACAAGAATAATAGGGCGATCATCAAAGAAGCCACTCTTTAAAGAATATTCTTCCGGCAGCAAATGCGGCGTAGCCAACAAAATACCGTCAACTGAACGGTGGGACAATTCATTCAAATACTGGATTTCTTTGTCTTGACTATGACGAGAGTTGCATAACACCAGCATGTAGCCTAACGGATTAAAGTAACTTTCTGCCCCTTCAATGATTTTAGAAAAAAAGAAATCCGTCACATCAGGTACGATCATACCGATCGTCTTAGAATGGCGGTTGATTAGATTTGAAGCAAAAAAATCCGGCTTATAATGATATTTATTCACGATATCTAATACTCGTCTACGGGTCTCTTCACTGAAGCGGCTGCCTTTGTTGTTTAGAATCTGGGAAACCGTAGTGACCGATACACCTGCCATTTCGGCAATCTGTTTGATTGTCATTTTCATACTTCTCACCTCTCTTGCCTAAAGTGTAGCAAATTTTACACCAAAAAAATAGCACCCTTTGTTGCGCTATCCTACTTTCTTTTTTTCGCTCACATGAACATGTTCATTTTAAGATCGCCAAACGAAAAAAGTATCAAAGCGGCTAGGCCTCTTTGATACTTTGAATAATATAATATCCTTTATCCTTCTTGATGATCTCAGCATTGCCAAAAGTTTCTTGCATTTTCTTCTGAGCGCTCGGCGCACCTTGTTTCTTTTGGATCACGATCGTCAGGGTACCGTCGACCTTTAGTAATGGATAAGCACCTGTCAAAATCTCATGCACGACATCTTTCCCCGCACGAATCGGCGGATTGCTGAGAATTGCAGCATATTCTTTTTGGTTCAATGTATCATAGATATTTGACTGATGGACATCCACTTGTTCAATACCATTTCGTTGGGCATTGCCCTTGGCTAAATCTACCGCCCGCTGATTGATATCGATCATTTCCACCGGTCTTTGACTCGCATAAGCCAACGACAACCCCACCGGTCCGTAGCCACAGCCAACGTCTAACAAAGTGCCTTCTGGCAGATCCTGCCATGTAAAACTGTCGATCAAGACACGGGAACCATAATCGACTGTGTCTCGAGAAAACACACCGCTGTCGGTGACAAACTGAAATACCTTGCCTTTTAATTCAAATGACCACTGTTCAAAGTCGTGGGCTGTGTCCGGGTTTTCTGTATAATAATGATTACTCATTGTCATTTCCTTTCTATATGCAACTATTTTTGCTTCGATGCAAAGGAAGCTTTTCCCCTCCATCATACCGAAAATCTGCTAGATGTAAACTCTCCTTCGTGAAATCTCTGAAAAGTTTCTTTTTTTTGTATGCTTAGTGGAGATTTTTGGGTCTTTTTTAGTGGAAGCTGTCTTTTATATGGTAAACTATTTTCGAACAGAAGCAAATCGCCACCCTGATGTGTGGGCAGATTGCCGATGACCGGTTTGACCTCGTTGAACCGCGATGTAAAGAAGGAGCCTATTATGCAAGAAACCATGAATTTTTACCAAATTCCCCGCGAGCAATGGCAAGGTTTTTATACCAACGGCATGATGCCATTTACCCAAGAAGAATTGGACAACATTAAAAGTCTGAATGACCGGATCTCTGTTCAAGACGTTGAAGATGTCTACGTACCACTATGCCATTTGATTCACCTATATATGAAAGAATTTGAATCATTGACTTTAAGCAAAGGACTCTTTTTGCACCGCTATGTTAAAATGCCGCCATTTATCATTGGTATTGCCGGAAGTGTAGCTGTTGGTAAAAGTACCACTGCCCGTCTAGTTCAAAACTTGTTGGGTCGTCTATTTCCTCGTCGAAATGTCCAATTGATCACCACAGATGGTTTTTTATACCCAAATGAAGTCCTCGAGGATAAAGGGATTTTGGATCGTAAAGGCTTCCCAGAAAGTTATGACATGGAGGCATTGATCAACTTCTTGAATGCAGTGAAGTCTGGCGAACCAGACATTCACATTCCCGTTTACTCTCACGAAGTCTACAATATTATCCCTAACGAATTTGACACCATCAGTCAACCAGACATTCTGATCGTTGAAGGGATCAATACATTGCAATTGCCTGCCAATCAGCAGATTTATATCAGTGATTTCTTTGACTTCTCGATCTTTGTCGATGCACAACCTGAGTTGATCGAGAAATGGTATCTTGAACGATTTGAATCACTTTTGGACACAGCTTTCCAAGATCCAAGCAATTATTATTATCAATATGCCATTGGCGACCGCAAAGCAGCCATTAAAATGGCAAAAGACGTATGGAAAAATGTGAATTTAAAGAATTTACATGAGTATATCTTGCCTACACGCAGTAGAGCCGATATAATTCTTCATAAAACCAAGCACCATTTGATCGATGAAGTGTTCTTACGCAAGTATTGATCGCTTCCTTTTGTAGTATGCTGTTGAAAAGGATTTTCCTTTTTTCAATAAAAATTAAAAGAATTGAGGTAATTTATTGTGACAAACGTTGACAACTTGCCAAACGTCGAAAAAATTATCGTACTCGATTACGGTAGCCAGTACAACCAACTGATTACGCGCCGCATTCGTGAGTTCGGTGTTTTCTCTGAATTATTGAGCCACCGCATTACCGCTGAAGAAGTAAAGGCGATGAACCCGAAAGGTATCATTCTTTCAGGTGGACCAAATAGTGTCTATGACGAAAACTCTTTCGGTATTGATGAGAAAATTTTTGAACTAGGCATCCCAGTTTTGGGTATCTGTTACGGTATGCAGTTGATTACTTATAAATTAGGCGGCAAAGTAGAGCCTGCCAAAAACCGCGAATACGGCAAAGCAGAATTAGAAGTAACATCTTCTGATGCTGCTTTATTCCAAAACACACCAGATAAACAAACTGTTTGGATGAGTCATGGTGACTTAGTAACAGCTGCTCCAGCTGGCTTTGATGTCGTTGCCACCAGCAAAGACTGTCCGATTGCATCCATTCAAAATGCGGAACGCAAGATGTATGGTATCCAATTCCACGCTGAAGTCCGCCACTCTGAGTACGGCAATGACCTATTGCGCCACTTTGCTATCGATGTTTGCCAATGTACCGGTGATTGGACAATGGATAACTTTATCGATATGGAAGTTGCCAAAATCCGTGAACAAGTCGGTGACAAGAAAGTCTTACTTGGCCTTTCTGGCGGTGTCGATTCATCCGTAGTCGGTGTGCTTTTACAAAAAGCCATCGGTGATCAATTGACTTGTATTTTCGTTGACCATGGTTTATTGCGTAAAGGTGAAGGCGAACAAGTGATGGAGAGTTTAGGCGGCAAATTCGGCCTAAATATCATTAAAGTCGATGCCAAAGAGCGTTTCATGTCTAAATTAGCTGGTGTGTCTGATCCAGAGCAAAAACGCAAAATCATCGGGAACGAATTTGTCTATGTCTTTGATGATGAAGCAACGAAATTAGCTGGTGAAGAAGGGGTTTCTTTCTTAGCACAAGGCACGCTTTATACAGATGTCATTGAATCAGGAACAGAAACAGCCCAAACCATCAAATCACACCATAATGTGGGTGGTTTACCTGAAGATATGCAATTCAAATTGATCGAACCATTAAATACGCTATTCAAAGATGAAGTCCGCGAATTAGGAACCCAACTGGGTATGCCTGACAGCATCGTTTGGCGCCAACCATTCCCTGGCCCTGGTTTAGGTATTCGTGTCCTGGGTGAATTGACGGAAGAAAAATTAGAAATCGTCCGTGATTCAGACGCCATCTTAAGAGAAGAAATCGCCAATGCTGGTTTAGACCGCGACATCTGGCAATACTTCACTGTCTTACCTGGTATCCGTTCCGTGGGTGTCATGGGAGATGGCCGGACTTATGATTATACAGTAGGTATCCGCGCAGTCACTTCCATCGACGGCATGACCGCTGACTTTGCTCGTATCCCTTGGGAAGTCTTGCAAAAGATCAGTGTTCGGATCGTGAACGAAGTTGCACACGTCAATCGGATCGTGTATGACATTACGAGCAAACCACCTGCTACTGTGGAGTGGGAATAGAATCATATACTATACGCGCCATTAAAACTATATTTAACAGCTAAATAATTCAGACTTCACTTTAACATGTGATGTTTCCCTACCAAAAAAGCTTGTTTACACAAACGTAAACAAGCTTTTTTTCTATCCATCTATTATGTTTAAGTTCCATTTTCTCTATACACTATACCAAGAACATGTTTTTATCTAATTTATCGTTAATAATTATTTTTTTTGATCAAAACAACGCGTTTATCATATATAATAATATTGTCATCTCAGATTCTAACCTAGCCATTCATCATCACTAATATGAAAGTATAAAAAGCTTGTCTTTTTCCCACATTGCAAACGGATCCACCAAAAATCCTAAACATTCACTAAATATAAAACAATTTCCCAAAAGAAGTCCATACTATTTCTCCACCTTTCTCTTATATAATTACATACTTTAGTTGTTTGATTCGTATTAAAAAAAAGATAATAAGAGGTGCTAATATGAAAGATAATCAACTTTTAAAAAAACTCAGGATTGAAAGAGGCGTCTCCCAGCAAAATTTAACACAAAATATATCTAACAGAAACACCCTTAGTAGTTACGAGACAGATGGGACATCTATGAAATTTCATCTACTGCACCAATATTTGAACAAATTGAATGTTTCATTTGATGAATTCATATTATCCAGCCAAGATACTGTGAGCACAAAACAAAAGATAGCGACCCAATTAGAAACACTTTATTATAAGCAAGATTTCGAATTATTAGGAAAACAAATAAAAGAACTTGAACAATTATACGATACTACGAATGACTTTTTTTATTTTCATTTAATCGGTCAATATAAATTAGCTTTGGACAAATTAGATATTTTATTGCTTAGTTATGCTGAAAAAAAATTGTTAAAAAATACTTTCCAGTCTTATTTAAATAAAATAGAAACTTGGGGTAGGTTTGAATCAACAATTTTCATAAATGTTATGCATCTTTTTGAAACAGATTACATTATCCTTAATCTAAACTCCATTGAAAAAAAAATAAATACTTATAGACTTATTTTTCAGAAAAATCGTTTGATAGAAAAAATGTATATCAATTCTTTAATCCTCTTTGCGGAAAGAAACGAAATAGAATTTATGAGAAAAATACTAGATGCTTTTATCCACTTTGTATCAAGTGATGATTTAAGAAGTAAAGTCCTCATTCTTTTTTTTGAAGGCTTGATAACAAATGATAAGGATAAAACAACCGAAGCGTTGAATTTACTGAAAAGATTTGAAATGACATTCCATTATCATTTTTTATCGAATTTATTGAAAGCAAAAGCAAGTTCTGAGTACTAGTTTCCACATATATTTATTTTCCCATATACATTAAAAACATCGTAGATAAAATCAATAAACAAACTAGAAGGTAAGCTTTAGAAACTATTGAAGCTTTTTTAAACTTATCCAACAGTGTATATGCGCTTACCAAATAAACAAAAGTTAATATGAAATAATCTGGATACTCTTTGTGTTGCATTAGAAGCATTAACAACAGTAATAAAAATAATGAAAAAATAATAGTATAGTATGTGTTAAATTTCTTCATATAAAGGACTCCCTATTGATTTAAACGAATATATTCTAAGAATTCTTCCGTAATATTATTTTAACAAGGCAATCTGCTTTTCTATTTTTTTGCATATTTTTTCGGCGTCTCCTAACGAAGCTTCCCCAAAAAGTCAGACTAGAAAATCTCATTGTAACAGTTCTATACTCACTTCTTTTCTTCATACCACAGAAGATGCTTCTCTTTTAACTATCCTTTTAAGATACGCGCATCTTTCATCATCAACATAGTTAACAATACAGCTTACCTAAGCCCATCGTGTAGAACGACTATGAATCGACCAATCTTTAACAAAAAATTCTCACTACTTTAGCTTTGGCCGAATTTCCATGATAAAAGAATCCTCCACTATCCGCGAAAACCCAAAGACCGACACTCAATTTATATCAAAACAACCCTTATCAAAATAGCGAGAACAATTAGTCGATTATTCTTACAAAAAGTAGTAGACTATTTTTAACTTATTAAAAGTAAGTTCTATGATTATTTCTCAGGAGGGTATAGATCATGAAAAAAATCGGCTTTCTAAGTTTTGGGCATTGGATGGACAAAGGATCACTTGTTAAGACTGCAAAGGATGCATATATTCAATCAATTGAACTAGCAATCGAAGCTGAAAAAATCGGTATTGATGGCGCATTCTATCGCGTGCATCATTTTGCGGATCAAATTGGATCACCTTTTCCTCTTCTTGCCGCTATTGGTGCAAAAACCAGCAAAATCGAAATTGGCACAGGTTTGATTGATATGCGCTATGAAAATCCTTATATGATGGCAGAAAATGCTGGGTTAACAGATATCATTACTCAAGGAAGGGTACAACTAGGCGTAGGACGTGGTTCACCTGAACAAGTGTTAGATGGTTGGAAATACTTTGGGTATGATTATAGCGAAGAAGAAATGAAAGAAGTTGCCCGTCAACGAACCATAGAATTCTTATCATTACTCGAAGGTACACGCTTTGCAGAACAAAATCCTCAACCTATGTTCCCACAAGCACCTGGAAAATTACGGATCGAACCATTTTCTGAAGGGTTGCGCCAAAGAATTTGGTGGGGTGCTGGTTCACAGCAAACAGCCGTTTGGGCTGCGCAACATGGAATGAATTTGCAGTCCTCCACTTTAGTAAACTACGAAACCAAAGAACCTTTCCACATTCAACAAGCAAAACAATTGCGTGCCTACAAAGAAGCATGGAAAAAATCCGGTCATGATTTTGCGCCTAGAACATTGGTTACTCGCTCCATTCAACCAATTACGACTGACTTAGATCGCCAACTATTTGGCCATCAGGGGGACGATGCAAAATACGACCAAGTTGGGTTTCTTGCCTATCATCAAAATCCAACGATTTTTGGCAAAACTTTTGCTGGTGAACCTGACAAGATCATCAAAGAATTGGCAACTGATGAAGCGATCAAAGAAGCGGATACGGTATTGATCACGATTCCAAATACATTAGGTGTTGAATACAATATGCACTTGCTTGAAACAATCGTGAAGGATATCGCACCTGATTTGGGCTGGCGCTAATCGATATCCCACTCATCAAAGCATCATGCGTACTGTTTGTCGCATAATCACGCTATACTATAAGTGGTTCATATCATTATTAGGAGGTGTTTCTTCATGAAACAGTTAAAATTAAACAATGGACAAATGATTCCTCAGTTAGGCTTAGGGGTATTTAAAGTTCAAGATGCAAACGACTTAAGACGTTCCGTGACCGACGCGCTAAAAAGTGGTTATCGTCATTTCGACACAGCAGCAATCTACCACAATGAAGCTTGGCTAGGTGAAGCGTTGGCTGAAAGTGGTATAAAACGTGAAGAATTGTTTATTACGTCTAAAGTTTGGAACAGCCATACGACCTATGAGGATACCATTACGGCTTTCCATGAATCATTAAAGAAACTACAGACTGATTATTTGGATCTCTATTTGATCCATTGGCCAAGCGAAGGATACAACGAAAAATGGCGGGCCATGGAAAGTTTGTATGCTGAAGGTTTGATTAAATCGATCGGTGTTTCAAATTTTGAAAAACCACACATAGAAAAATTGTTGACGACTGCGAAAGTTAAGCCCGCCATCGATCAAGTTGAAACACATCCTTACTTTCAACAAAAAAAATTACATGACTATTTAAAAAGTTTGGATATCGCTCACGAGGCTTGGGGCCCACTTGGGCAAGGCAAAGGACATGTTTTAGAAGATCCTACATTGGCTAAAATCGCGGATGCCCACAACAAGAGTATTGCACAAATCATTCTACGTTGGCACTTGCAACGTGATATTGTTGTGATTCCAAAATCGATCCATACTGAACGTATCGCGCAAAATATTGATGTCTTTGACTTCACATTAACTGACGAAGAAATGACCCTCATCTCAATGATTGATAAAAATCAACGGGGTTCTGGTGATCCTAACGATACTGAATGGTTGAAAGAATCATTAAACAGGAATTGATTTTTCCCTTGCTTTTACGCAACCGCCTGCAACGACCAATTGTACACAGTCGCCTATTGATTTTACTTTGCTCACTAAAAAAAGTTTTTTTCGAGAAGTAGTTGCACTAAGTAAAATCCAGTCATTTTGAGATGGAGCAGCTGCTATCATTTGTAAGCTATTGGGATGCGTGCTATGCTTTTGATAACACACTTGTAGGAAAATAGGATGATTTTTTGGTTTAAAAGCCACTATATCTCCTATTTTATCCAATCAAACAAAGGAGAATGACGATGAAAGTTTTATTTATTGGTGCATATGGAAAAGTCGGTCAACATTTTGCAGATCAGATTAAGGACCATCCCCAAATTAAAGAGAAGGCTTTGATCAGAAACCCTGACCAAGTTCCTTTCTTTGAAGAACGAGGAATTGAGACAGTTCTACTTGATCTAGCAGCCAGCTCAATTGATACGATCGCAGAAGCTGCCAAAGAGGTTGACGCAATTGTTTTCAGTGCAGGCGCTGGCGGCAAAGGATTGGAAAAAACATTCACAGTTGATTTAGATGGCGCAGTCAAAGCCATGGAAGCCGCGAAGAAAGCGGGTGTCAATCGCTTTGTCATGGTCAGCACCTTTAGGAATGATCGCGAAGAATTACTCAAACAAAATAGCTTGCAACCTTATACGATTGCCAAATACTATGCTGATGAATGGCTGCGTAGTCACACTGACCTTGATTGGACAATCGTTCATCCTGGTGGTTTGACAGATGACCCAGCCACAGGCAAAGTCAAAGTTGGTAAACGCAACGAGTTTGGTTCAATCCCACGAGGAGATGTCGCTGCAACATTGGTAGCTGTTTTAGAAAACAATGCTACGATTGGCAAAGAGTTCGAAGTGATCCACGGGGATACGGCGATTGATGAGGCGATTGGTTCTTTATAGTACATCATTCGACCGGTAACATTTAATCGTTTAACTCTTTGATTCACTCGTTTCTAGAATCAATCCACACTAGCTGTTAGGTAAGATTTACTCACTAAATCGATTAAGGTCTCTGTTATCGGGCTTATAATGTATATCTATTATTTTTCTTCACAGCTACTAGTCATATCACAAATTGAATGAGGATTCATTGACGGCCACAAACAAAAAGCCCTGCGCACTAGATTTCTCCTGTGTGCAGGGCTTTTTGTTTAGAGTTGTTCTGCTAACCATGTTTTTGACGCTTCAACTTCTTGATACGTCAATTGGTGACTCGGTGTCCAGCTATCTGTGACTTCTGCTTGGCGGTCACTAAAAATAGATCTAACATAAGCAGCATCTTCCGCTGAAACGATTGGATCATGGGTACCAAAACTCATAAAGACATGTGTTTTAGATAAATCCGGCGTCGGTAAGTACTTTACTGGATACATCGAATGATACAAAATAGCTTTGGTAAAGACCGTCGGGTGTGTCAGCAACAGTCGAATAGCGATATTGGCACCATTTGAGTACCCGACAAGCACTACGTTTTCGATGGAAAATCCGTATGTATCGGCAGCTTCTTGAATCTCTGCTGCCAAAATATCCCCCCGTTGTGCCAAATCAGCTTCATCATATATTCCTTCCGCCAATCGTTTGAAATAGCGTCGCATGCCGTTTTCCATGACTTCCCCACGAATACTGAGTAATGATGCTTCTGATGAGATGGCCCGACCAACTTCCAATAAGGAATGTTCATCGCCACCTGTTCCATGCAGCAACACCAGTACTGGTGCCTCTGGTTGTCCTGCTTGATAAATAGCCTTCATTTGCTGGAACTCCTTTCAATTAATCTGGACGTTTGATATCAAACATGTCACCAATAGTAGCATAGGTATTGCCTGCCAAACGACTGACTGCTTGTAAGCCGTTAGGATCGATTTTGCCGTCTTGATAAACGGTCTCATCAATATGATAGGCCGTGATTTGCAACAACAGCAAATCAACTTGGCTGCCCTCTAAGATAGGGACATGTTGATACAGTTTGGTTTCAAAACGAACTTTCGCTTCTTTTAAACCAAGAACATCAACCGTTGCCGACGGAACCGTCGTAAAATCAGCAACGGTCAATTCGCTTTCTCCACTTGGCAATTGGGCTGCTGCTTGATTGGCAGCAACCACATTGCTTTGATCTAATATGTGAATAACTGCTTCATTGGTCGCAATCAGATTACGTGCGGTATCTTTTGATTCCCCATTTTTGCGCTGAATGGCAATCGATAAGATAGGCGGATCAGAACTGACAATAGTAAAGAAGCTGAAAGGGGCAATATTGAGAATCCCGGTTTCAGACTGAGTGGTGACGATTGCTACTGGTCTGGGAATCACGGAACCAATCAATAGTTTATAATTTTCCCTTTGGGTCAAGCTGGTTGGATCTATTTGTCGCATAATGACTCCTTTTCCGCTAAATCCGTTAATCAATGTTTAGCTGTGGTAAATGTGCAAGAATATCTGCTCGTTGTGCTTCAAATTGCGGAGGAAGTTTTAAGGCTTCCCCTAGTGATGCCAGTGGTTCATCAACCAAAAATCCAGGTGCTTCTGTGGCAATCTCAAAAACGATTGACCCATGCTCTTGGAAATAAATCGCATGAAAGTACTGACGGTCTTTGATTTCTGTCACCCCATATTGTTGGTCATAGAGATACGCTTGCCATTCTTTTTGTGCCTCATCCGTTGGTACTGACCAGGCAATATGGTGGACTGTCCCAACACCCCACCGCCCTGCTGGTAATGCTTGATGGGGAACAACGATTTCATGATGCAATTTGCCCGTTGTTAAAAAATGACTGCTTGTTTCTGTTTTGTCGATCATTTGAAGGCCCAAATCTTGCGTCAATGTTTGAATCGTGGCTTCGGGCTGTGCGGAAAGCAGCACTGCACCATGGAAACCCAAAATATCGGGCGTATCTGCTGTTTCTTCAGCTTCTACTAAAGCTAAAGCTAAATCGTGTACATCAGCCAGTTCTAAGGTTTTTTGTTTGAACAATGTACTCTCTTGGACAGCAATACCTGCTTGATTTAAGCGTGTTTGCCAATAGTCGCTACTATCTTTGGGAATCCGAAAAGCAATACGCCCTACCTGTCCACTCCCCACACGTCCCGGATGGGCATTGGCCCATGGAAAAAAGGTGATGATCGTTCCGTTTTCGATGGCTTGGTTGCTGTAGTACAAATGGTACGTATGTGGATCGTCAAAGTTAACTGTTTGCTTCACTAGGCGCAGTCCTAGCACTTCGCGATAAAACGCGACATTTGCTTGCGGGTCACCGACAATCGCTGAAATATGATGGATATGGTCGATTGGTTGCATATGTTTTTGCTCCTTACTGACGCACGGTATTGAAAGGTGTGATCACACCCTCGATATAGTCGCGTTTATTTTCTAGAAATGGGGCTAACGATAATTTTTCGCCTAGGGTTTCATAAGGCTCATCTCCCATAAATCCTGGTTCGTCGGTAGCTAGTTCAAAGAGAATGTGCCCAATACGGACATACAATGATTCAAAGTAATAACGATCGACATAACCTGAATTGGCTAATCCCAAATTATCAAAGACTTCCTGCCAAACTGCCAACGATGCACGGTCCGCTAAACGAAAGGCCACATGGTGGACTTCACCATCCCCTTGTTGTGCTTGCGGGCTTGTTGTGTCTTCAATCAGCACGATTTGCCCACCATTACCACCTTCACCAACAGACAGTAATGCACGGTCCGCTTCTTGGGCCACTGTTTCGAAACCAAGGACATTTTCCAACAATCCCTTAAAGTCTGCAAAATAAGAAACACTGATTTCAACTGGACCTAAACCGTAAATCGCAAATTCCAAAGGTACCGGTCCTTTTTTCCAAGGTGTTCCCGCTGCAACACCTTGATTACGTTCATCCGAGATCAATTGGTAGGCTTGTTGATCAAAATCCCAAAAGCGCAATACATTTGTACCAAAAACTGTTGTAATTGCTTCATGTTTGACTGAAAATTCGTCAAAACGTTGTGCATAGTATGTCAATGCCGCATCTGATGGTACCCGGAAGCTGGTTCTCGTAATAGAATTTGTTCCTTTGCTGCCCCTTGATGTCTGTGGAAAATCAAAGAATGTCATCGTGGTTCCTGGGGTACCAATGTCATCTGCAAAATAAGTATGGTACGTATAGATATCATCTTGGTTGACGGTTTTCTTTACCAAACGCATGCCTAAAATATCGGTAAAAAAGTGATAATTTCTTTCGACATCGCTGGTCATTGCTGTTACGTGGTGTACACCTAATAATTGGTCTTGTTTTCTCATAATAGTTCCTCTTTTCTATGGTTGTGTGATTTTTCGTAAAATAGTTTTTAAATTTGCTAGTTCTTCCATACTGATTTCTCCAAAACGTTGATCGATCTGTTGGGCATGGGTAGGAAAGATGTCTTCAATCAATTTTCTACCCGGTTCTGTTAAGGAAACCAAGCTTATTCGTTGGTCTTGGTCACTTTGTTGTCTTTTGACATAGCCTTTTTTCTCTAATTGATCAATGACGTACGTGGTACTGCTGCTAGCAATCAAGATTTTCTCTTTAATTGCTTGGGTAGCTTGGGTGCCTCGATGATACAACAATTCCATGACCGAAAATTCAGTGATATTCAAGCCGTAACATCGGACATCTTTTTTGGCCATTTGTTCTAATTGATTGGCTGTCCGTAATAAACCGATGTATGCACTTAATGCTGCTTCTTGATGGGACATTTCTTTCACCTCACTTATTTCGAATTCGAGATAATAATAACTTACTTTTTGTAAGTTGTAAACAAATATGCTTTTCCTGTACACAAAAAAAGCATACTAGGCGAGAGGATTGCCGCGTATGCTTGAGAAAATATATATATATCCGAGACTGCTGGATCACTGTTTTATCAAGTTTTGGTCGTATGAGAGAGCTTTACAACAGAAGCTTCACTTCTTTTTCTACTGCAAAAAATCTCGCACTACTCATTTCCGTGCCGCCGCTGGTTTTGCTTTTTTCCTCAGAAATTTATTGTAGACCCTAAGCAAACGTGGCCGATTATAGCGTTGAATCAGAATAAACGGCAGATTTGCCAATATGGCGTACAAACAATTGAGTACTGCAGCCCAAAGGGGATTCCAGAGGAAAAACAACACTGCGGCAAACAGCAGCAGCCAGTGTGTTAGTTCTGCACGACAGGTTTCCAGCATAAACCGATAGAGAGAAGCGCCATCTTTCCTGTGTAAGTGAGATTTGTCGAATCCCCCGCTGTCGATCTGCGTTCCTTCCGGCAAACGGTCTTTCCAACGCGCTATGCGCAAATGTCTTTGCCAAAACTTCCCATCGTCTTCAAAGGAAAATAGGCGAAACCAAGAAGCATGCTGTTCAAAAAAGGCCAACGGGACTTGACGTATTCCCCAAGAAATACCGAGATGTAATCCAGCCCAAACCATGATATCTGTAAGCAGTAATGGCCACAGCGTGCACGTGATCATTGGCATGTGCTTTCCCTCCTAGAGATCAATTTTGCGGCCTTTCCAAGTCACCTTTTTTCGGATATGCGTCTGGATCGCCGACCAAGCAAATAGCAGAAGAAAGAAGAAAAAATAGCCGGGAAACAACAGCAGCGATACCGTGCGAAAAGAGCCGACTCGCTTTGCAAAGAACACGTTTTGTCCATAGTAACAGGCGTAGAGAGCCGCAACGATCGGCCATGGATAGATCAGTCCAGAAAATATGACCGTGCAATTGCCAATGATCCATCCGATGATCCCCACCATCAACCAGCCATTGGTGATTCGGGCTGCTGTAGCAAAATCTTTGCTCCAGCCTTGCATCAGTTGCTTCACCCCTTGCGGATACATGCGAAACGTCAACAAATCACGGCCGCCATACAAATGAATTGGCAGGCTTGCTGACATAAAGCGTTGCGCCAATGCGATATCATCTAAGATACCGAGCGCCATATCTTGATGTCCATTCACCTGCATATACGCCCTTTTGGTACATAATAAGCAGGGACCAAATGCACCACCTGCCTGTATCTTTTCTCCCAAAATAGAAAATCGGTTCAACCCCGCCATGATGACGACATTAAACACATAAGACAACTGTTCATATGTTTTTTCTACGTGGTGATAGGGTTGAACACTCAAGAGACCTTCTGTTCCTTTCGTGCCAAAAGCCTCTAGTAATCGGGAGAGCCCATCCTTTGATAAGAATGCTGTATCGGCATCTAGAAACAACAGCAGATCACCTGTAGCAGCTTGTGCCCCTTGCCAACAAGCGGCAGCTTTACCCGGCCCATCTGCTGGTGTCGACAAAACGATCGTCCCATATCGTCGGGCAATCGTTTGTGTCTGATCAGTTGATCCATCATCAACAAGGATCACTTCATGAATAATGCAGTTTTGCTGTTGCAATGATTGGAATAAGCGAGGCAAGTTATTCGCTTCATTTCGGGCTGGGATCACGATCGACAATCGTTTCGCCTTGGCTGCCGGTACGCCATCTTTTGGTATGAAAGTGACGCGACCAAATACAAGCCAACCAGCACACCAGGACAGCAGCATCCCAATAAACCATAAGATCATCTTGCCTGCCTCCTTTCGTCATGCCTGTATTTACACGAATTGTTTATTTTGGGCGATCATGCGGCTGACCTGTTGTCCACTCAATGTGACCATCGGCATACCAGCACCAGGATTGACGGTACCACCGACAAAATAAAGATTGCCGTATCTCTCGCTGTGCTTAGGATGCTTAAAGCCGTGGTTGCGTTTGCGATCAGAAACAGTGCCATAAATTGCCCCACGATGAGATAAATAATTGGCTTCGATATCTGCTGGTGTCCAACGGTCTTCAAAGACAATATTTTTTTGCAGATCAGTTAAACCCATCCGCTCTAGCTTCTCTAAGATTCGCTTACGAAACGCGGTGTATTGTACTTCAGTAAATGGTGTGTCTTGCAAGTAGGGAATGTGCGGCAAGATTTTGATATTTTCGTGTCCCGGCTTTGTTTGACTTGGATCAGTTTTATTGACATTGACTAAGTAAATCGTTGGATCCTCTGGCAATTGATGATCATGAAAGTTCTGGTCAAAATTCTTTTGCGCCGCCCCCGAAAAGAAAAAGTTATGATGTGCCAGTTGCGGATAATCGGCCTTGACACCTAAATGCAAGACGAAGCCAGAGCTGGCTGGTTCAAATTTTTTCTCTGCTTTCGGGGAGATTTCCTCAGTCAGCAACTGCTGATAAGCTGGAATGACTTCCATATTTGATACAAAAATATCCGCTGTTAACGTACAACCGTCTGCCAGATGTGCCCTGGTGATTCGTTGGTCCTGAGTATCCAGCTTCGTGACTTGTTGACCGGTAATAAAGGTCACACCGATTTCTTCGGCTAATTGAACGATACCTTCAGCCAATCGATGCATCCCACCAGGCACATACCAGATACCTTGGGTGTGCTGCATATAACTCATCATATTCAACACCGCTGGGGCATCATAGGGAGATGACCCGACATATTTACTGAAATAGCCAAGCATTTCTTGCAATTTAGGATTGCTCACCCGCTGATCAATGGCTTCTTGCATCGTCGAAAAATAATCGAACCCTTTCAGTGCTTTAATAATCCCATGATGGCGCAACACATCTTTCGTCTGATCAAAACCTTCTGCAAAGTACCCCTCTGCAGTCAAATCATATATCTCTTTGGCATAAGCCAGAAATGTCCGGTATTCTTCCATGTCTTTTGCCTTTAAAACGGGATTTTCTCTCGCCATTCGCGACAAATCGCCATAAAGATCGATTTTTGTGCCATCGGGAAAGAAAGAACGCCATTCAAGGGGCAAACGGCGAATAGCCACATAATCTTTCATTTGCCGATGACTCTTAGTAAACAACGCTTCGAATATCTGAGGCATCGTCAAAATTGACGGACCTAAATCAAAGCCAAACCCAGCGCTTTCCAAGCGATTTACTTTTCCGCCTAAATGCTGGTTTTTTTCCACTACTGTGACTTGATAGCCTTCTTGTCTCAAAGAAACTGCAGCAGATAATCCGCCTAGGCCACCGCCAATCACTACAACAGTCGATTTTTTGTCTGTCATTTTTGCCTCTTTCTGCCTATTTGTTTTTATTAGGCCTTACACTGTATTTTCGTTTATCCTCGCGCGCAAGCTTATCTTAACTATTCTAACATGCCGATAAGATTCCACGACAAACCACGCTTTGCGCACAAAAAAGGCACTAGTCTACTCACTAGTGCCTTTGGTCTTCACGATTTACTTGTTACAAAGTTGCGGCATGGGTTACTGAGCCGACACACATCCTTTATTCTGCTAACTGAATATCTTTCGCGATGCCTGCAACGTCGATCTCCCGTTGCAAAAAGGCTGCATCATCAATAGGAAAATGTTGGCGAAACTCTGCAAGTTCCATCAATTCGATTTCACCGGCGGCTAAATCAAAATCTAAGACGTGGCCTGCAAACTGATGATCATCACTTAAAAAATGCCAATGAAAACCAGCCGCTGCCGCACCGTGGAATAACTGTGGCGTAAAAAAACCAACGATCGTTCCCGCCAAGTCAGCCGCTTGAAATTCCGGTTGATTGTCAATGATTTCAACAAATTTGGGGTAAGGCTTAGTTTGTTTCGGTGCCACACGCACATGGATGTTCGAAAACACACCCCGTATTTTGACAGCAGTGAACAAATTTGAACTCACATGTCCAAGAATTTTGTTTTTGATTTTGTCACTGCTTGTTTCAGTATGGATCGCTAATTGTTTGTTGGGTTCGAAGTTGGTCACTGCGGCATAAGGCGTTTTTTCGGTGCCGGTCAACTGACGGACTGCACCCGTTTGGTCTACATGATAAATCATGCCGTCTAAGATGATCACTTCGCCATCTGACCCAGCTAACGTACCAATGCCAGTGTCGCCATCATCCAACAAACGGCCAATTTGTTCTGTACCGTCCATCAAATCTTGCATCAAGCCGCCTAATGTGCCGTGTTGGTAAAGATAGCTTTTGCTTTTTACGTTCATTAGAATTGCTCCTGTTCTTAATAAAATTGATCTGGTAAAATCGTTTTGCCCAGTGCCGCATTATCGGAATAATCTACGGGAATATCGATGATCACAGGGCCTTTCGTTGCCATTCCTTCTTCGATTGCAGCAATTAGTTCCTGTTTGGTGGTTGCTCGTAAGCCTTTGGCACCAAATGCTTCGGCATATTTCACGAAATCAACTGGTCCAAAATCAACACCTGAAGCACGGTCATATTTCATTTCTTCTTGGAACTTGACCATGTTATAGGCACCATCATTCCAAATCAAATGGATAATCGATTGTTTCAAACGAACAGCCGTCTCCAATTCTTGGGCTGAAAACAAAAAGCCCCCATCTCCAGAAATGGAGATCACTTGTGTGTTTGGCCGAACCAATGCTGCAGAAATCGCCCAAGGCAACGCTACACCTAATGTTTGCATACCATTACTGAATAATAAATGACGTGGTTCATAACTGCGGAAGTGACGGGCCATCCAAATATAATGGCTGCCCACATCAACGGTCACAGTCATATCATCAGTGACTTCTTGCTGCAAGACATCAATGATTTCCAAAGGGTGTACGGTTTGTGCTTGTCCCTCTTTGATTTGAGGATGTTGGTTGAGTTTTTCTTGCAATGCACACAAGTAGGATTCGGCATCCTCTGATAACGCATATCCTGTCATTGTTTGGGCCAGTTGTTCACTGATTTTGGCGATACTCCCCATCAATTCTACTTCTGGCTGCATAAACGGATCGATTTCCATCGGTACTTCATCGATCACGATTATCCGCGCATCTTTTTCGGCATTCCAATTACGGGCTTCGTATTCGATTGGATCATAGCCAACAGCAATCACCAAATCGCTGCGTTTCAACAACATATCCCCAGGCTGATTACGAAATAGTCCTACTCGGCCAAAGAAATTGGCTTCCAATTCTCGAGAAATAATGCCTGCCCCTTGGAAAGTTTCTACAACTGGCAAGCCGGTTTTCGCAACTAGGTGTCGGATCGCTTGCGTTTCTTTGACCCCCGAAGCCCGCATGCCTAGCAATAAAACCGGTAACTTGGCTTCGCGGATCCGTTGTGCCAACATATCGATATCGGCCTGATCAGCTGGTCCTAATTTGGGTGCAGACAACGGTTCAATGGCTGCCCCTTGGGCTTGTCCGTCCGTCACATCTTGTGGAATCGACAAAAAACTGGCGCCTTTTTTTGCGGTTTTGGCAATACGATAAGCATTGGCAATACTTTCAGATAATGTTTCTGGATCTTGGACTTCACTGCTGAACTTGGTGATCGGTGCAAAGAGCGCCGCATTATTCATACTTTGATGGGTCAGTTTTGATAAATCAGAACGTTTGACCTGACCTGCAATTGCCAAGACGGGATCGCCTTCTGCCGTTGCGGTGACCAATCCTGTAGCCAGATTACTCGCACCCGGTCCACTCGTCGCGATGACAACACCTGGTTCCCCTGTCAAACGGCCAATGGCTTGTGCCATAAACGCGGCATTCTGTTCATGTCTTGCCACAATCAGTTCTGGCCCGTGGTCCGCTAACACATCGAATACACCATCTATTTTTGCACCGGGAATGCCAAAGATATAGGGCACATGATGATTTTCCAAACTTTCAACAATGATTTCTGATCCTTTTTTACTCACTGTATTACCTCTTCTCAAAATCTGTATTATTAACAATTACAATAATAGACCTTTTTATTTATTTATCAACTAAAAACAACTATTTTAATCTGTATTATAAAATCCATCATTTCATCGATAACGGTTCCATACTTGTTAGAGTAGGCATTCGCGGATGGCTCATTAAGCACAAAAAAAATCGCCAACAGTGGACGATTTTTCTTTGGGTTATATAGTTATTTTGTAACGGGCTTATTTTTTTGTTTGATCCATGTTGTTGCTAGATCCATCGCACCTCGAGCCGCATTGGTTTGATCTAATGCATGGATCATCACGAAATCATGGATGATGCCTTGCATCCGCGCTTGTGTCACTGGAACGCCGGCATCTCGTAAATGTTGGGCATACGCTTCCCCTTCATCTCTTAAAACATCTGCTTCGCCTGTAATGATCAATGCTGGTGGCAGATCCGCTAATTCTTCAGCAGTTGCCCGCAATGGAGAGGCCGTGATTGCATCTCGATCAGCTTGATCCGTCGTGTACTGATCCCAAAACCATTCCATGCCTTCTTTGGTCAAGTAATAGCCTTCACCAAATGCTTGATATGAAGGTGTATCAAAGTTGGCATCTGTTACAGGATAGAATAGAAGCTGTTGGGCAATAGGGATTCCGCCACGAGATTTCGTCAGCAGTGTCATAACTGTCGCCATATTCCCCCCTACTGAGTCCCCCGCAACAATCAAGCGACTCAAATCGATTGCCTTCGTTTCTACGAACCCGGGCAATTGCTGCAAGACAGCATAGTTTTGCTCGATCGCGGTTGGATATTTGGCTTCAGGCGAACGGCTATATTCAGGGAAAATCACCAAAGAATTGGTACGAACAGCCAGTTCACGTATCAATTTATCATGGGTGGCTGCGCTGCCATAGACCCAACCTGCGCCATGCAAATAGTAAATGACTGGCAAAATATCATGATTGCCTGCTGGTCGTACAAAACGAACATTGATTTTGCCCCAGTCACCTGTATCGACTTGTTGCTCTTCAATCTCTACTGCATATTTTTCTACCGGTGCTTCTTGGACTTTTTCTAATAATGCCCGACCTTCTTCAGGTGGTAATTCATAGATACGTGGATGTGCTGCATTTTCCTCACTAAAATCAATGGCCGCTTGCTCTAATGATATTCTGTCTGTCATACGATTCTCTCCTTTTACTTTTTTTGTTTCTAAGGAAAGCCTACCATCTGCTGTGTGAGAATCAAAATAACTTGCTTTTAGACAGTCTGCTTAAGCCATTTCTTAGAAAGAAAATTATGTTGTTTTATCTTAATAAAAGTTTTTTCTCTTTTCATATGATAAAAAAACATCAAAAGGTGGAACCGTTACCGCATCATGCCCTCATGTTTCAACTGTGTATGTAATTGTTTGTTGCTTTCAAAAACACGTTTACGAAATGAGAAGTATACCATTTCTCACACTGAACTTAGAAAGCTTTTTATTGCAAAGATTTAATCCAAAATAATGCTTTACCTTTTTCTTATTTTAATTGTATAATTATATCAATGATAGCGCTATCATAAATCTGCAAACGAGAGAAGGATGTACTATGGAAGAGCAGACATTTTTAGACCGTTTTGGTGACAAGTTAATGCCCGTCGCAATGAAGTTGAATGAAAACCGTTATTTGGCAGCCATTCGTGATGGCTTCTTTGCTTCAATGTCGATTATCATCGTGGGTTCAATGTTTTTGATTTTTCCAAACTTTCCATATCAAGGTTTTATTGATTTCATGAATGGTATTTTCGGCAATGCTTGGATCGAGTTTTGTAACCGTGCCTACGACATGTCCGTCAATATTATGTCGATTTATGTCGTGATCGGGATTGCAAGAAGTTTGGGTAATCGTTATAAGATTGATTCAATGTCTAGTATTATTCCTGCCTTGATGTCTTATTTCTTACTTACCCCTACATTGACCGGTGCAGATGATGCGTTAGGGTTACCGATTGCAAATTTCGGTGCTGCTGGTCTATTTTTGGGTATGATTTCAGCTATTTTAGCAGTAGAAATCGCGAACTTTGTTTTAAAACGTGGGTGGAAAGTTAAAATGCCTGATAGCGTGCCTGATAATGTGTCACGTTCATTTGAATCATTGATTCCAGTTGTATTTATCTTTTTTATTTACTTATTTATTTTCTTTGGTTTCAAAATGACTAGTTATGGTAGTGCCCAAGCATTTATCTTTGAAATTTTACAAAAACCATTAACTTCATTAGGTGCATCATTGCCTGCAACGATTCTTGTACAAGTGTTGGCTACGTTATTATTTTCTTTTGGCTTGCATGGACCAAATATCGTTGGTTCTGTCATGACACCGATTTGGACAGCGCTCACTGTAGAAAATTCAGAAGCTTATAAACTTGGTCAAACAATTCCAAATATCGTCAATGCACAGTTTGATGCAAATTATGTCAAATTGGGGGGATGCGGTACAACGATTGGTTTGGTTATCTTGTTCTTATTTTTTGCTCGTTCCCAACAATATAAAGCATTGGGCAAATTGGCTATCGGGCCTTCATTATTTAACATCAATGAGCCAATCATTTTCGGTGCGCCAATCGTCTTGAATCCGATTTTAATGATTCCTTTTATTATTTCTCCATTGATTTTTGCTTCATTAAGCTATTTGGTTACGTATATTGGGCTGGTACCTGTGGCCAACGGTGTCAATATTCCCTGGACTATGCCGCCGATTCTCTCGGGTTTGTTCATTAGTGGATGGCGTGGTGCGGTCTGGCAAGTGGTAGAAATTTTCCTTTCTATCGCTTGGTATTATCCATTCTTTAGAATTGTGGACAAACAAGCCCATAAAGTCGAGCTGGGTGAAGCAACAACACTCGTTTAGATCTATTCAAACAAGAAACTCTTACGCCGATGGCGAGAGAGTTTTTTTGTTCTTAGAGATGTGATTGTAGCAAATCGATGCATTGCTGCGCAATGAATGTTTTTCAAAATATGCGTAGCTATGACTTATTTAACCTTGGTTACCGCATATGGTACACTGTATTTATCATTCTGCAGGAGGACAAGTGCGATGCAACCTACTATCCGTTTGATTGAACCCAATGACGATCCATTTTTAGCCGCGATCGTTCGCCAAAATCTTGCTGACCATCAATTGGCTCTACCTGGAACTGCCTATTTCGATCCTGAACTTGATCATTTGAGTTCTTATTACGAACAATCCCACGGAAATTATTTCACAGTCACTGATGCAACAGGGACAATTTTAGGGGGCGGCGGTTTTTCGGCCTATGATGCCACAGCAAAAATTGCTGAACTGCAAAAATTTTATCTTAGCTCTGCAGCAAAAGGGCAAGGATTGAGTTATCGTTTACTTAAAGCCATCGAGACAAGCGCCAAAGAAATGGGGTATCAGCAACTCTACCTCGAAACCCACCATGCACTCTCGGTCGCTCTACATGTGTATCAAAAATCCGGCTATCAAGAAATCGAAGGTCCTTTGCAAGTTGGGCAGCATACAACGATGGATCGTTTTTTTGTGAAAAGACTTGTCTGATTTATTGATGATCAAACGTTGCTATATCAGCAGTGCAACAGATCGTTGTTCCAATTTTTCCCAATTCAACAGATCATTTCTTGTATCAACACATAGAGGGAGGTACACTCGTGTTAGAGATAGGCAGTACGTTAAAGCAGTTACGTCAAAAGGCGCATTTGACACAAAAAGATGTGGCAGAAAAATTACATGTCACACCACAGACCATATCAAAATGGGAGCGCAATAAAAGCTATCCCGATCTTGATTATTTGGTAAAATTAAGCGAACTATTCAATGTTTCAACAGATACATTACTCGGAACCACGAAACCTGCTTTTTTTGCACGCCTTTTCTCAAAAAAGAAGCGAGGTGCATTTCCCATGACAGAAGAATCAGTCTCTTCTAACGAAAGATGTAAACAAGTATACATTTTTAGTATCAGCAGTTGGATCAATGATGGCGAATGGCAAACCCAACGTCTGCAAATGAAACTACAAAAAGAATTGACAGATAATGGGTGTCCTGTCGCTGTTCATATGTTCAGCGCATCGAAAATACAACAATTAGCGCCCAAAGCAGACCTCATTATTTTGACACCTGAGTATCATTTTGCGCTCGAACAATTAAAGAAAGAATATCCACATATACCAGTTGTTCCTTTAGACAGGAAAGATTATGGCTTATTAAATACGACTAAAATCATTAAAAAACTAAACAGCTTGAGCTAACGTCTAAAAAACAGTTTGTATCAATACATACAAACTGTTTTTTTATCCTTTTAGGCACTCATATCCGCAATAGCCAAATCAACATCAATGCCGCCACTGTTTGAACTGTCCCGACCGACAAACCATAATACAAAAAACGTGGGCCTTCCTTCATAAATTTTCTAAAGTCCAAACGCAATCCAATCGCTGCCAATGCTGTTGTTTCAAACCAGCCACTGACAAATTGCGCCGTTTGACTTAACCATTGAGGCAAGGTCGTAAAACTGTTCAAAACGCAGATCAACAAAAAACCTAAAACATACCAGGGAATCGGCATTCCCTTTTTAGCAACACTTTGCGGCTTGTTGTTGGCCATTTTTTTGAAAGAAATGACCACTACTGTGAGCAAAATGATGCGGGTGATTTTGAAAAGCATCGCATACTTGACCACTTCCTCATCTAGCAAGCTGGCGCCTGCCACGACCTGCCCGACCGATTGCAATGTACCTCCTAACAAGGCGCTTTTGGCCAATAGATCATCGCCATAGATTGCCAATCCAAGAAATGGCAAGGTCAACATCATGACTGTCCCCAACAAATTGACTAGGGTAATAATCTGTCCTTTTTCTTCGTCATCCGCATTGATGGCTGGCGCGATCGCACCGATTGCCGAAGAACCGCAAACCGCATTGCCGCCAGCCATCATCAGCCCCATCTTTTGACTAAAGCCCATTTTTTTCCCGATCAGAATGGCTGCCGTGATCACTATACTCATCATCAATACAATAAAGACAAAACCTTTCAACCCCATTTCACTGATGGTTTGAAATGTCACTGTAAACCCCAATAAGACCACCGAGTATTCCAATAGCCGACTCTCAGCAAATTTAGTGCCTTGCTGATAGATTGATTGCTTGAAATAAGTATTTCCTAAAACAATACCGAGCAAAATAGCAATCGTTGCCCCACCGATCTGAGGAACCAATACCGCAGCCCACTTTGCGATGATTGCCACTGCGACTGCCAGCAATAACCCTGGCAATATATGTATATGCGCTATCTGTTTCATTGTTTTCATCCTTTCCTCTGAGATTTATTATACACATTTTTCCCCATTGGTTTGATTTATTGATAAAATAGTATCAATAGATTATCCGAATGGAAGTGATTACATTGTTCAAATTACTAGAAACGTTCAAGATGGTGTATGAAACCCGAAACTTTTCAAAAGCAGCTGGATTGCTTTTCATTTCTCAACCAACGGTTTCCGCACAAATCAAACAATTAGAAACTGACCTAAACACCACTTTGTTCATCAGAAATGGACGCACGACCGTATCTGCTACACCTCAAGCAGATAGATTATACAATAAGGCGTTGAATTTGTTAGATGACTGGGCAGCGATCAAAAAAGATCTGCATGCAAATCGCCAAACCACTATTCCTTGTGCAATTGGTGTTTCCCACACCTTTGCCATGGTCTTGATGCCTGATTTGCTGATCGACTTATCGAACGCCTTTCCCCACTTTTCTTTTTCGCTAAAATTAATGAATTCAGCAGCTGTAGCCCAAGCACTGAACCAACATGAGCTGGATTTAGGTATCATTGAAAAACCATTAGCTACACCAACACTCTTGCGTGTTCCACTTCTGACTGATCAATTGGTCTTGGCAGGAGATCCCCAAGGTCCTTGGTTGGTTCGCGAGACAACATCTGGTGTTTATTACTATACGAAGCGCTATCTAGAAGAACAAAATATTCAAGATCCTATCATTGAGATTGCAAGCAACGCCTTGATTGTGTCTATCCTTAAAAAAGGGTTTGGTTGTTCGATCATCTCTAAACGAGCGGCAACTGACTTGCCTTTTCAACCGCTAGATACCGGATTTGAGCGACACTTTTATCTATTGCAGCGAGATGATTCTTCTGCAAGTGTACTAGATCCATTAAAAACATTTATTCAGCAGTGGGCCTCACGGCAAGATCAGCACAACGACTACGGTTATTGACTAAAATCTATTGCTTAACATTTCCTTACAATTCGGTGCTTTATCCTCTGGTACCGCGCATTTGATTGTTTCTTAAGAAAATTATGCTACAATGAAGGGTAGCAAAACGGGCTCTTACGTTCCCCTTCTTTTTTAGAAGCGCCTCTCTTAAGAACCCTCATTTATATACTCTAGAAAGGACGTAGACATGAACGAGCAAATCAAAAACAAATTGGCCTTGCTTCCGGATCAACCGGGTTGTTATTTGATGAAGGACAAAAACGGCAAAATTATTTATGTTGGGAAAGCCAAAATACTAAAGAACCGTGTTCGTTCTTATTTCACCGGCAGCCACGACACAAAAACGTCACGCTTGGTGCAAGAAATCAATGATTTCGAATACGTCGTTACGGAATCAAATACAGAAGCTTTGCTGCTTGAGATCAATTTGATCCAAAAAAATAAACCCAAATATAATATCATGTTAAAGGATGACAAGTCTTATCCTTTTATTAAAGTGACAAAAGAACGCTATCCTCGATTGATTATCACACGTAAAGTGTTGAAAGATGGTGCTTTGTATTTCGGTCCCTATCCTGATGCCCGCGCAGCCAACGAAACCAAACGCGTCTTGGATCGATTGTTCCCTTTGCGAAAGTGCGGACCATCTCAAAAAAGACCGTGCCTTTACTATCATTTGGGTCAATGTGTCTGTCCCTATGTTCATGATACTGACCCCAAGGAATACCAAAAAATCGTTGAAGAAGTCAAACATTTCTTCCATGGAGGGCATGTCGATATTTTGAAAGATCTGCAGGAGAAAATGTCTGCTGCCATAGATACATTGTCCTTTGAACGCGCAGCCGAGTTACGTGATCAGATCCAAGCAATTGAAACTGTGATGACGCGGCAAAAAATGACATTAACTGATTTAATGGACCGTGATGTCTTTGGCTACAGTGTTGATAAAGGCTGGATGTGTGTCCAAGTCTTCTTTATTCGTCAAGGAAAGTTGATTGAACGAGAAGTTTCCTTATTTCCTTTTTACAATGATGCAGAAGAAGATTTCTTGACCTTTGTGGGTCAATTTTATCAAAAAAATGAGCATTTCATTCCCAAAGAAGTCTTCGTTCCCCAAAATGTTGAAGCAGAGCCTTTAGAAGTCCTGCTGACCACCAAAGTATTGCAACCGCAACGCGGCGACAAAAAGAAACTGGTTGATTTGGCCACCAAAAATGCTCAGATTGCTTTGGCGCAAAAATTCGCCTTGATTGAGCGTACGGAAGAACGTACGATCGGAGCGGTCGATCGTCTGGGTGAAGCCATGGGCATTCCGGCACCTTATCGGATCGAAGCGTTTGACAACTCACATATCATGGGGACTGACCCCGTTTCAGCAATGGTCGTCTTTGTCGATGGCAAGCCATTCAAGGATGACTATCGAAAATATAAGATTCGTACTGCTCATGGTGGAGATGATTATGGATCGATGCAAGAAGTCATCTATCGGCGCTATTCTCGGGTGTTGAAAGAAAATCTGCCTTTCCCTGATTTGATCGTGATCGACGGGGGGAAAGCACAGGTAGGTGCCGCTCAAGAAGTTTTGCATGATCAGCTTGGGATCGATATTCCTGTTGCGGGATTGGTCAAAAATAACAAGCATAAAACCAGTGAACTGATTTTTGGTGAATTTTTGGATCCGATCCACCTAGAACGCAATTCAGTCGAATTCTTTTTACTGCAACGGATCCAAGATGAGGTCCATCGCTTTGCGATCACTTTCCATCGTCAATTACGCAGCAAAAACAGTTTTTCTTCCAAGCTAGATGAAATTCCCGGCTTAGGACCAAAGCGGAAACAACAATTGATGAAGACTTTTAAATCCCTCAAAAATATCCAAACTGCTTCAGTAGAAGAGATAAAAGCCGCTGGCATTCCGCAAGCCGTGGCAGAAACGATTTTAGCCAAATTGAATACGTAAAAAAACCTTATCCGCCTGATGTGCGGATAAGGTTTTTTGGCGATGATTTTAACGAATCGTTGCAAAAGCTTTTGACCATAGTGTCAGCTCATCCAACATATCATTGACACCAGCGCTCATGTGATCGCCTGGCTGAAAGTCTGTAAAGTTTTCAAAATCTGTAAATAAATTGAATGCAGGGTTTGTACGGACAGTTGCGACTTTTTGTTCCGCCAAGACCGTTCGTAATTGTTCAGCAGCCCGGATCCCGCCACCTGAACCGTAACTGACGATTCCAGCTGCTTTGTCGAACCATTCTTCACGAGCACTATCAACAGCATTTTTCAATGACGCAGCAAAGCCGTGATTGTATTCTTGCACGATAAAGATATAACCATCTAGTGAGGCGATTTTATCGTTCCAAGCGGTGTTTGGTGCAGCTGTACCCATAAAAGGCAAGTCAAAGTCTTTAATATCAACGATCTCAAATTCATGTTCTGGACGTTGTGCTGCAATCGATTGAATATACGCACCTACTTGCGGGCTCACCCGACCTTCTCTTGTACTCCCCAAAATAATCCCAAATTTCATGCTGTTTGCCTCCTTATTCATTTTCCGCTTGTGACCGATCTGCAAAAAGATCCGCCCAATCAAGCAATTCTGTCAACATATCATTCATACCAGCTGTCATATGCGGACCTGGCTTAAAGTCTGTAAAGTTTTCAAAATCTGTAAATAAATTAAATGCAGGGTTTGTGCGAACAGTCGCTACCTTTTGCTCTGCCAAAATCAAGCGAACTTGTTCTGCTGCCCGAATGCCCCCAGCAGAACCATAGCTGACAATCCCGGCTGCTTTATTGAACCATTCTTCACGGGCACTATCTAATGCATTTTTCAGCGATGCAGATAGTCCATGGTTGTATTCTTGAACAACAAAGATATAGCCATCCATAGCAGCGATCTTATCATTCCAAGCCTTATTTGGTGTGCCTGTTCCCATAAATGGCAGATCATACGCTTTGATATCAATGACTTCATAGGTACGATCGCTGTGGTTTTTTGCTATTTGTAAAACATAGTCAGCGACTTGCGGGCTCACCCGGCCTTCTCTTGTACTGCCAACAATGATACCAATGTGTTGTGCTTTTTTCTTTTCTTTCGTTACATAAACCTCTTTGATGACTTCTTTTTCAATGATTTCTGGTGCTTTCTTGCCAAATCCAAACGCCATATGACTGCTCCTTTTCAATTGGTTCTTTGATACTGTGCTTAGTCTAACAACTTACTTTTTGTAAGTCAATCCTTTTGCTTACTTTTTGTTAGAAATATTTTATTGATACCCTATTGACATTTGTTCGGTACCGAACTATACTAGATTCACAATATCGTTAGGTACCGAACGATAATAAAAAAGGAGTGTTTGATATGTCTACTACAACAGATGATTTGATGAAACAATTGCGCTTTATCAGCGAAGCCAGCAATGCGTTTATGAGCCAACGGAAACAACGATTGACAGGACAGCAGCGCGTCTTGGCCATTTTGACATTAGAAGATGGCTTAGTACAAAACCACTTAGCAGAGGTGCTTGATTTACGCCCTAGCTCAATGGCTGAACTATTGAAAAAAATGGAAAACAACGGAGAGATCGAGCGTAAAGAAGATAGCGAAGACAAACGAAGCAAACGTATTTATTTGACAGACACCGGACGCAAAAAAGCCGATGCATTGACCGCACAAAAAGAAGCTGCTTCCAGCGAAACTTTTTTCAGTGGACTGAATGAAGAAGAACAAGCGTCTTTTGCCAAATTGCTGGAAAAAATTGCTGCAGGCTGGGAAACAGACTTTCAGCAACAAACGGAACGATTTGTAGATCCAATGGATCGCTTTCAAGCGATGCAAGGCATGCGTGAAGCGATGATGGAACAATGGGGTGGCAATTGGCAAGAAATGAGCCACGAGGAACGACGGGCAATGAAGAAACAAATCAAAGAAGCAATGCGCCAAATGCCTTTTCACGGCCGTCCTGGCATGCGTGGTGGTCATCCATTTGGGCGCAACCAAGATTGTCGTCCCGGATGGGAAAAACACCCCTTCTTTAAAGGTCAGCCTTTTGATTTTGATCAAAAAGCACCAAACCGCGACACAGATCATTCGTCGCAAGATGAATGGCAAGATTTCTAAACCAGCATTCGATCAGAGAAGACTTCTAACGACTTTTCGCTAGAAGAGGAGGAATAATGATATGCAGCAAGAAGCCAGACTGACAGAATTATCGCAAACAGCCCACGCTTTTAAATTGAAAGATTTTACCCGCTTGATCGTCAGCGTCAATCCTAAAAAATCTCTTTTTGTTATCGGTATGGTCTTAAGCTTGATCACAAGCGGCGCCAGCTTGATCGTTCCGCAATTGACAAAAGGATTGGTGGACAATAGCGGTACAGCAACGTTTAACAGCCAGATGTTGGTCGTTTTGATTTTAGCATTTGCCCTCCAATTAGGATTGGGTATTTTAGGGGGATTTTTACTGCGCTATGTTGGGGAAAGTGCAGTGCAAACGTTGCGCGAACGTCTATGGACGCACCTCTTACATTTACCCGTTGGCTATTTTGACGCCCATAAATCTGGGGAAAGCAGCTCGCGTTTGGTCAATGACACAACAGTCATCAAAGATTTGGTCACATCTCAATTTCCAAGTTTTGTGACTGGCTTTATCCAGTTGATTGGGTCGATGATAATCTTATTTTGGATGGATTGGAAAATGGCCGCCATCATGTTCAGTGCAGTGCCCTTGATCGCCTTGATCATGCTGCCGATCGGTAAAATCATGTCAAAAATAGGCCGTCAACTCCAAGCCGCAACTGCTGATTTCAATGCCGATGCCAGCGAGAAGCTTGGAGAGATTCGCTTGATCAAATCCAGCAACGGCGAAAAAAGTGAACAAGAAAATGGTCGGCGCTTCATCAACAATATCTTCACGCTTGGTGTCAAAGACGCTAAAGTAGAAGCCGTTTTGCAACCGGTCATGATGACAGCGATGTTGGGGTTATTTGTAGGCATCCTAGGGTATGGGGCCGTTCGGGTACAAGCAGGTACGTTGACGAGTGGCGCTTTAGTCGCTTTCTTACTTTACCTATTCAATATTATTGCTCCTGTTACAACTTTTGCCATGTTCTTCTCACAAGTCCAAAAAGCGATGGGTGCTACGGAACGTATCCAAGAGATTTTAGATACAGACATCGAACCGACCCATGGTCAAGAAAAAGCCCATGTTGAAGGAGCTATCTTATCTGCACAACACCTAGACTTCAGTTATGAAGCTGCTAGACCCATTTTAACGGATATTTCTTTTGAGGCGAAGCCTAACAGTGTGATTGCCTTTGCCGGACCTAGCGGCGGCGGAAAATCAACGATATTCGCTTTGCTTGAACGCTTTTATGAACCGACCAATGGTGAGATTCGAATCGGCGATCAAGCAATCAACCGACTTGATTTGCAAGATTGGCGCAGTCAAATTGGCTACGTCTCACAAGATAGTGCTGTTTTCGCTGGCAGTATTCGCGATAACCTGCAATATGGTCTACAACGGATGTTGTCTGATGATGAACTGTGGGAAGGACTAGCTATGGCATATGCAGATCAGTTTGTCCGTGATTTTCCGCAACAGCTTGATACTGAAATCGGAGAACGCGGTGTGAAACTATCTGGTGGCCAAAAACAACGCATTGCCATTGCACGTGCTTTTCTAAGAAATCCGAAAATCTTGATGTTAGACGAAGCGACCGCTAGTCTCGATTCTCAATCAGAAGAAAAAGTACAACGGGCCTTGGATCAGTTAATGCACGGACGAACAACTTTGGTGATTGCCCATCGCTTGGCAACGATTGTTGATGCAGATCAAATCTACTTCATCGAAAAAGGTAGGGTAACCGGTCAAGGCAGTCATACCGAGTTGATTGCTTCTCACCCCCTCTACGCAACCTATGTCAACGAACAAATGGTGCAATAGATACTTTTGGTATAATCGATAGCAGTCTCCTTGACCCATGCACAATCCTTAGACGCAGCGAAAAAGATCCATCTTGGTCTTTCTCCGTTGTGAGTCAAGAGGATTGTGCTTTTTGCTGCGTTCTTTTATCCTTTATCTTTTTGATTGTCTTGCAGTTGGCGTTGCAAGCGCTGGTTCTCGATTTTTAGATACTCTCTCTCACTGCTTGCCTCTGCCAATTTGCTTTGATAAACCACCAGTTCTTGCTGGTGCTTTTGATTCAAGGTCTGTTTTTCAGCTTCTGATTTGGCTAGTTTGCTGGTTAGCTCTTGATTGAGTTGTTCATATTTTTGATACAGTTTCTGGGCATTATCGATATTGGTTTGTTCTAACGAAGCTTTATTCGATACTTTGGCCGCCAAAAAAGTCACCACACCCGTGATAATAGCAGGAATAATGACGGTATAAACCGAGGTTTCCATAGGGTTCACACTCCTTCGATTGATACAAAACGTATCTCTATATTTGTAGTATAAAAGATACATTTTGTATCGTCAATCAATACAGATATTTTACGTATCTTTTTTGCACAACATGATACATTTCGTATCTAACGTGGTATAATATCAAAAAAAGGAGGCGTTTAAGGATGCTCGGTGCACGTCTTAAAGCATTGCGTTTACGGTCCAATCAAACCCAGCAACAAGTAGCAGAACAATTAGGGATCAGTCGCGGTGCCTATTCCCATTTTGAGAATGATCGGAATGAACCTGACAGCACAACGATCGTGAAATTGGCAGAACTTTTCCAAGTATCGACAGATTTCCTTTTAGGCAGACATACCGTTGATTCGTTTCAGCAACAGTCGACGAAGGCCCAGACAGTCGCGGCCCATATCGATGAACATGTGACAGATGAACAAATGGACGATATCGTGAGCTATATAGAATTTATTAAACAACGCCACAGCAAAAGGAATGATGTCCATGGATAAAGTGGAAGAATTGATGGCGGCTTATCCAGATTTGTCCTTTGTGTTTGACAAGAATATGCCTGCTGGGCAGCAAGGGCTGTACATCGACCATCATGTCTACCTCAATCCTGATCAATCACAAGAAGAACTACTGCGCACCATGGGCGAAGAGATTGGGCATTATTTGACAAGTGCTGGGGATATTACCGCACAAGATACCAATGAGAAGCGCAAACAAGAACACAAAGCCCGCGCCATCGGGTCGGCTATCGTTGTTTCTCCTTATGATATCATTCGTTGTTTCGAAGAAGGCTGTACGACATTGATGGCCTGTGCTGCTTTTTTGGAGGTGCCGCCTCAAACCCTCAAAGACGCGGTCACCTATTATGCCCGCCGCTTTGACGGTATCAAAACGGAAGACAATTATACCCTGTTCTTCCATATCGATGGGACGATCGAAGTGGTGAAAACTTTTTAGAGAAAGAATTGATAGGTAACGACTAAGCATCTGCCACAAAAGTTACCCAGCAGCTATTCTGTAACTTTTTCAGTCTTCACCAAGACCACCGGTAATAGTGGTACGTATCATATCCAATCATCGGCAGGGCAAATCCTGCCAATCACCCTTTCGTTACCTATGGGCAATGATTATTAGGGACTTATGGCCATTGCATGCATTCAATGATCAAGCAATTTGGTTATTGTCAGTGTTATCTTGAACTGCCAGGTTTTCAACTATCCTTTGATGGATCTTTATTCAAATAAAAAACCTCTGACGTCAGCCATTAGCTGACGTTTCAGAGGTTTTTTATGTGTTTATCGATTCGCGGTGCGAATTAGATATTTTTAGGAACATAGAAACTGCGATTGTCCATCCCAAAGATACGGTCGCTATACTCGCCAGGCTCCGTCAAGCGGATCGATGTCAGCATCATTTGCATCGACGCATCCAAGTTATCGATTTGATGCAAAATCTCTGCTTCCATAATGCGCGGACGGACTGGCGAACCGTATTCTAATAAGCCATGGTGCGCCAATACCATGTGCCGCAACACAACGATATCTTCTTGTTTGTCATCGAATTTCAATGCGATACAGGCTTGCGTGATTTCCTCATCGACTAAAACCAAATGACCCACTAAATTGCCTGCCAAAGTATACTCAGTAGTCATTGGCCCAGTAAGCTCAATCACTTTACCCAGATCGTGCAGGATAATCCCCGCGTACAATAACGATGCATTTAGCTCAGGATATTCTTTGACGATTGCTTTTCCTAAGCGCAACATGGTCGTCGTATGATAGGCCAAGCCGCTGGCAAACGCATGGTGATTGCGTTTGGCTGCGGGAAATTCAAAGAATTCTTTTTTGTATTTGTTGAGTAGGAATCGGACGATCCGATTCCAATGGGGATTAATGATTTCAAACAATGTTTGATTGATTTCTTCTTCCATATCTTCTTTTTTCAACGGTGCTTTTTCCATGTATTGGCTCGGATCTTGGCTTTCTTCTGGTTTCGCCAGTCGCAAATGCATGATTTTGACTTGCGGATTGCCTTGATAGACTTCCCGCTTGCCATCTAACATCACGACACGGCCAGGTTCAAAGCGGGAAATCTCTTCTTCTGAGGCATCCCAAAACTTGCCGTCAATCGTTCCGGATGTATCTTGAAAGGTAAAAGCAATAAACTTCTTGCCATTTTTGGCGATGCGGACATCGGCATTCTTGATCAGCAAAAACAGTTGGAACGTCTCATCCACGGTTAGTTCTCTAATTTTTTTCATTCAGTTATTTGGCGGTCAACCAAATTCTCACATCCTTTGCTAAGATCGTACACAGGTTGTTGGTACTTCTGATAATAGCTTACCATTTCTTGGTCAGAAGACAAACAAATTACTTGATATCTTTGACCAAAGTCTGTCAATAACTGCACCAGACTATCTTTACGAACACTATCGTAATGTAACCAACCATCATCGATAATGATCGGACTGATCGGCTGATTTTTTTGTAAGGATAGATAACCAAAACGGATAGCCATGATCAACTGATCCTTGGTTCCCGTTGACAAGTCAATGATCGAGTAGGTCTCACTTTGATTGGCAACGACCAATATCCCTTCCTCAAAGAGGATCTTTTGGTAATGCCCATTGGTCAATTGCGCAAAATAAATCGAGGCTGCTGCCAACAATTGCGGCAATTGCTGTTCCGACAGTTCCGTTGTGATATCCCGCAAAATCACAGCCGCCAACTGTCTGCTGCCCCAAGTAACCGCCAACTCTTGAATCGCAGAACGCAACTCACTTTCTTCTTGATACAATTGGTTCAATGTCCCGTTTCGTTGACTGGCTGCGACTTCTAGTTCCAATTTTTGTCTGTCTTCTGTCAGTGAACGAATGCTTTCTTGGACTTGTGATTGCGTTGCCTTCAGTCGTTCTTTTTCCTGTAATAAGGTTGCTTCATCGACTGCCTCTGGAAAAATCGGCGACAGCATCGCTTGTAATTCTGCTGCGCGTTGATTGGTGCGTTGGGCATGCGCCCATTGTTTCAGCCATAAACTGATTTCAGCAGGCTGATCTATCCCTTGCTGCCTTAACAAGCCTTGGGCATCTGTTACCATTTGTTCCCGCTCTTTGCGTAAACGTGCCAATTGTTGCGCCAATAAGGTACTAGGCTGCTGCAAGCGGGTCAACTTGATGGCTTGCATGTCTTTTGCAAAGTCTGCCAATACGGTCAATTTGTCCGTGATCGTTTGATTTTGCAGCGGCAGCCAATCCAGGTATGGGCGGAACAAGGCCTCAAAAGGTGCCAATGCCTCTTCTGCTGAACGACGTTCCTGGCTAGCCTCAGCTTCTTCTTGCACATAATGTTGATACGCGGCGACATCTGCTTCATAGGCATCCAAATAATCGGTCCATTCATCGGTGGGTAATTGACCAAAAAAGGGCAGCAATCCTTGTTGTTTTCGGCTGATATGCTGTTGTTGCTGCTGGGCTTCTTGTCGAAGTTCAGCTTGTTCTTCTTCGATCAAGTCTAATTGCAGCAATGCTGCTTGCCATTCTTGTTTCACTTGTTGCTGGTTTTTAGGCTGTTTTTGACTCAAAATGAGTCCACCTATCATGGCGAGCGCGCCTACACCACTGACGACCCAACGCCAAGGACCCAAAAAGAAACCTAGAACAATCAGTATAAGGCCGACAGCGGCCAACAGCCATGGCCCTTTGCTCTTTTTCTGCGTACCCGTCAATGCGGGGTGCTGTTGCTCCAATCGAGAGACTGTCGCTTCAAGAGGTTGCGCTTTTTCCGCTAACCATTGCTGACGCCGTCTGATTTCGTTGTCTCGGGCTTTTAGCTGCGCTAAAGACTGCAATGCTTCACGGATCGGTGGGGTTAAAAAAGGCGGCGACTCACTGCGCCATTGCCGCTTGGTCACTAGCTGATTCAGTTGTTGGATTGCATGGGCCCGTCTAGTATCCGCGGCTGCCTGACGATCAGATAACCGAGTGATCTCCACTTGTTGCTGCAAGAGATGATTGATTGGCTGCTCGTGATCCAAATAAAAGAAATATTTATCTGAGGCCTTTCCTTGCTCCAGTTGATCGAGTTCAGCTTCCTTCTTGCGTAATTCTTCTGTGATCTGCTGATAGGCCTGATAAAACTGCTTGATTGCTTGCGCTTGCGCAGTATCTGCAACTGGTACATCCGCAATTTGCTGCCACTCTTCATACAACGCCCAATGACTGATGCGTTGCTGATTCTCTTGATAAGACTCATTCAGCAAATGGCTGCGGTCTTGTAAGGATTGGATTTCTGATTGGATATGGGCAATTTGCTGATACTGCTGCTGCAAATGAGCTTCTTCACTTTCTTTGTCAGCGATTTGCTGTTGCAGCTTTCCTAGTTGTTTCAAGGCTTGATTCAGCGGTAATTTTTGACCACGAGGTTTGTACAACTGCTGATTGCTGGTTTCAAATCGCGCCACTTGCTGCAGCATATTTTGACTGCCGCTGATCCCCAATGATATCAATGATTGATGTAGTTCTTCTTCCCCTAACTTGTCGATTTGATTCAATTGCTCCTGTTGAAAGGTGAAGACATCAAAAAACAAGGCACGGTTCAATGGCTGCAGGTGCTGTTCAAGCCAATTTTCACTGGTGATTTGTCCGTTGACATGTACTTTTGCTCGTCCTCGATCGACTTGCCGATACCGCTCTATGATCACTTCCCCGTAAGGTTCGATCTCTAGCCATAATTTCCCGCCATAGGCAGCACCATTGCGGGGGCTATAATCTTTCTTTTTGGCTGTCTTTTTTGGGAAACCAAAAAGCATTGCTGCGATAAATTGATACAGTGTTGATTTCCCAATTTCATTTTGTCCAAAAAGCAATTGGTTGTGACGCGCAAAAGAAAATTGTTGTTCATGGTATTTCCCAAAGCCGGTGATTTCTGCTTTAAGAATGATCATCGCTATCACCTGCCCACTCAAAGGTTTGTTGTAATAAGGTTGCAGTTTGCGCCAACACGTCTTCTTGGAAAGTTTCCTGGTCGATACCTCGTTGAATCATCGGGTGTTGCAGCAACTCTGCCAGCCGCTCCGTAAAAACAGCTGGGGTTTGATACAGCTTAAGATTTTGCGTCACATATTCTTCAGAAATTGCCAAGGCAAATTTTTCAGTCGTTGCATGTGAGGCGGTTATGCCATAGACAACTTGCAACGGCTCATACTGGGACAATCGTTCATTCAAATAGGTGATCCATTCATTTCTTTCCGCATCGACCAGCCAATCAGCAGGCAACTGTTGATCATCCTCGATCAGCAAATGCAGTAATCTTCCTTTTTGGCTTTGTACTTGCTGGATGATTGTCGGCAATACTTCATTGGCATCTTTGATTCCAGACAATGAGATGTGTTGGGTTTCCCAAAATAATTCGGCCACTGATACCCGTTGGACCGTCGTTTTTTGCGGTGTCAATTCAGCCAGCACGACGCCTGAAGCAGTTTCTTTCTTGGTTTTTCCTTGGGGAGTCCCAGGGTAAACGATTGGCGGCTGGTCTGATAGCGTCTTAGGCACATGGATATGCCCCAACGCCCAGTAGTCGTAGCCTTTCTGTTTCATCTCACTTGTCGAAAATGGCGCATACCGTGTACCTGTTTGATCGCCATGGTACATCCCGATATGGTAATCTACCGCTTTGCGTACAGGAAACTCTTGCACCTTATCCGTTTCGATCCATGGATGCTGGTAACTAAACCCGCTGATAGCATATGTTTCTCCTTGTTTCGTGACGCCTTCGATCGTATGCACCGTTTCTGATTCAAATAGGTGCACATTCTCTGGAAAAGAAAACCAATACCGTTGCGGGTCATAATAATCATGGTTGCCAAATATCATATAAACTGGAATCTCAGCCGCAGCCAAGCGATTGATCTCCGTAAAAAAATCATGTTGCACTTTCAAACTAGGCCGCGCTTGATGGAAGGTATCGCCAGCTAGTAAGACAAAGTCTACTTCCTGCGCCAGTGCCAAATCTGTCAAATGGCGCATCACTTGCTGATTGATGGCCGGGAGCTGGGCTTTGACTTTTTCAGATAACAGATGAAGGCCTTCAAATGACCGATCAATATGTAAGTCGGCACTATGTAAAAATCGCATTTTTTACTCCCCCTTAATGCTTCTATCATAACATTTCTTTGCCTTTACGTCAGCAAAATACGAAAATTTGTTCGCCTAAAAAAGCAGACCTGAGAAAACTCAAGTCTGCTTGAAAAATCTATCATCATATTTGTTGACTGTTCTTGGATCTGTCGAAAGAATCGACTTTGTCCCATCGCTATTATGCTTCGTAGAGATCACGGACAGGGCCCATGATGATGCGGTTCAAGTCATTGGCCACTAAGCTGAATGCTTGTTCTTTTTGCATCAAATCAGATACGATGCCGTCTTCTTGGATTTTTTGCGATAAAGTTTGGGTTTGTTGTGCTTCTTCTTCCGTCATTTCTTCGCCAGCCATCATTTTTTGTTGCAAGGTTTGTTGCAACGTTTGAAATTCTTTGAATAATGCATATGCTTCTTCATTGGCTTTCAAGCGATCAAATGACCCCTTTAAATCTTGAAATTGCTCTGACTCCCGCAATTCACGTTCTAATTGATTCGCTGTATCATAAATATTTGCCATCTTATCTCCATCCTTTCACTTTTCTTTAGTATACCATTGTTGCGCCATTCATGCCTAGCGCTTGCATAGTTGTTTTAATTGCCGTTGATTGAATCCCAAAGGCCGCCAAACAGTTCTTTGGTCCCTTCTTTGATTTTGTTGCCAAACTCTTTCATGCCTTCTTTGGCACTTTCAGCAAATTCGTCCACAGATTGCTGCCACTTGTTGTCACTGCTATTCTCATCATTTTGGGTATCAGGCACCTCGTCTGCGGCCATCAATTGACCGCCTGTCAAGTAGGCATCTGCCACTTGGAACTGGTTGCCTTGCGTATACGGTAAAATGTTCTCAGCTTCTGCTTTAAAGACTTTCCCCACTACTTGTCCACTGGTACCGGTCAAATAATGATCCGCGCTTGATTGTTCAAAACCAAGCCAAGTCGAGATCACCACATCTGGTGTATACCCCATGATCCATTGATCATTGACTTTGGTGGCATCAAAATTGGTTTCTGTCGTCCCCGTTTTCCCTGCGATCGTGAAACCATAAGGACTTGCGCTGACGCCCGTTCCATTTGAGTAAGTACCCAACATCATACTCGTCATTTTGTCTGCTGTGTCTTGTGAGATGATCCGCTTGCCTTGTGCGGTGGTATTGTCTACGATAACTGCCCCAGTCGAGTCAACGATTTTTGTGATCAAATGTGGTTGGTAGTAATAACCGCCGTTGGCAAAGACGGCATACGCCGCGGCCATCGTCATTGGCGATTCGCCTTTTTCTAATCCGCCTAATGCCAAGCCCCAATATTTATCCGAATCAGTTAAAGACAAACCAAACTCTTGGGCCTCTTTATACCCGCGATCCAAACCAATCTCATGCAGCAGCCAGACAGCCGGCAAATTCAAACTTTGTGCCAAAGCTTGGTACATTGCGACTTCTCCTGAATAGGTCCCATCAAAGTTTTGCGCATCGTAAAAATCCAGTGGCTGATCTTCCAGAATACTATCTGGTTCATAACCCGCTTCTAACGCAGGTGCATAGACACTGATCGGCTTGATGGTGGATCCCGGTGAGCGTTTCATTTGGGTAGCAAAGTTGAAACCACGGAAAACATGTTCACCTCTACGCCCTACCAAGGCTTGCACGCCGCCAGTAGCTGGATCCAATGCAACTGATCCTGATTGGACCATGGTGCCATCTGCGGCATTTTCAGGGAACAATGCATCATTTTTGTAGGTAGCTTCCATTTGGGCTTGATAGTTTTGATCCAAAGCTGTATAAATTTTGTAGCCGCGATTCATCACATCATCCGCATCCAAACCATACGATTCTGCTTCATCAATGACAGCGTCGAAATAATAAGGATACTTATAACCCGACTCAGAGTTGCCATAGCCATCATAAAGCAAGTCTCCTAAAGCGACTTGCGTTTGCTGATCAGCCGTACTCTGGTCCAATACACCATTATCTACCATCAAACTTAAGACCGTATCTCGCCGGTTGGTGGCATTCTCCAAATGGTCGATGGGGTTATAGATCGACGGCCCTTTAAGCATCCCCACTAAGGTTGCTGCTTCACCAATCGACAACTCAGATGCATTGACCCCAAAATATTTAAGGGCCGCGTCTTGGATACCCCAAACCCCATTACCGAAATAAGAACTATTGAGATACATTTCCAATATTTCATCTTTCGAGTATTTTTTCTCGATCTCGATCGCCAAGAAGAGCTCCTTGGCTTTTCGACTAAAGGTTTGGTCTAGGGACAGATAAGCATTTTTAGCCAATTGTTGCGTAATCGTACTCCCACCGCCGCCTTCAGTACTGCGGTTGATCACGACCCGTACCGCAGCTCTCGCAATCCCTTTGATGTCAAACCCACGGTGCTGATAAAAATTGCGGTCTTCTGTTGAAATCAAGGCATTGACGACATCTTTCGAAATGTTGTCCAATGACACGTAGGTCCCTTTTTGCGAATATAATTGACCGGCTTCATCACCATTGGCATCATAAATAACCGTGGATTCTTTCAAGCCTGATTCTAATTCGCTGACTTTGGTGTTTTTGGCAATATAGAATAGGTAACCACTCATCACTAAAAGTGCAACCAAACTAAGTAAAATAAAGATTTTATTGACGTGGTATTTTTTCCATATGCGCTTGCGCCATTGGTGAAATTGTTGTAAATAAGGTTTGATCCAGCGCCAAAACGTTAGCCAACTGGTTTTTATTTTCTGAAGGATGGACTTCCACTCCATTGCTTCACGCTCCTTTTATCAAAGTGTAGCATATAGATGCCGATTTGTTATACGGCTCTAGTCGGAATTTTTGGGTAAGAAACCTTTAACAGTGTAGCACTGAAAGCTCTTTTTTTTCTATATTTTCTCATAAGAAAAGCTTAAAAATGCTATAATGACACCAAACGATCAGAAATGAGGTACGCCCTTTTATGGAATATACAATGATTCTGCCTGCAGATCAATCCACGATGACCCTAAGGGAACTTTTAGAAAATGAATGGCTGGTTCCTAGAAAAGTCCGACATTTCTTGCGTATCCGCAAAGCGGTGCAGATCAATGATCAGCCCGCCATGTTTCACCAAACAATCACAGCTGGCGACAAGGTGACTTTGGTGATTGAAGATAGTGACTATACCCATCAGCCCGTTTTATTGGGGGCGCATGAACAAGTGTCTGTCTGTTATGAGGACGACCACCTCATCATCGTCAATAAACCAGTTGGTATGAAAACCCATCCCAATCAACCCAATGAACAGGACACATTATTGAATCATGTTGCCGCTTATTTGGCACCGGAAAACATGCAGCCTTATGTCGTCCATCGACTAGACAAAGAAACGAGCGGCGTGGTTTTATTTGCCAAAAACCCCTTTGTCTTACCTATCTTAGGCCGCATGCTTGAACAAAAGCAATTATACCGCCGGTACCAAGCCGTCGTATGGGGCAAGATCGACAAAGACCAGACGATCAACAAAAAAATCGGCCGTGACCGCCATGATCGCCGCAAACGTGTGATCGATCCCCGTAATGGCAAATCAGCGATCACCCATGTGACAGTAGCCCAAAATCATGGCACAAGAACCAATGTCTATTGTGTGCTGGATACAGGACGGACCCATCAAATCAGAGTGCACTTAGCCAGCATTGGCCATCCGATTGTCGGTGATCCATTATATCAACAACGCACAGCGCCACGATTGATGCTTCATGGCTATGAAATGCACCTTGTCCATCCATTTACGAAAGAACACTTGGTAGTACATGCAGAACCCGGACTCTGGTAAAAAAGCCTGCACTTTGATGTGCAGGCTTTTGTCTATTCTTTTGGCTGAGCCAAAGCGGTCAATTCATCCGCTGTCAGGGGGCGATAGCTGCCGACGGGCAGATCTGCCGGTAACGCTAATCCCCCCATGCGGATCCGTTTAAGGTAGCGGACTTCTTTGCCCACTGCATGTACCATCCGCTTCACTTGATGGAACTTGCCCTCATGCAAAATCAATCGGATCTCACTGGTTCCTTCGGCTTGGTCGACGCCTATGATCGTCAATTGGGCTGGCAATGTCCATTCGCCATCTAGTTGCACCCCTTTTTCAAAAATAGTTTGGTCTGCTGCTGTCATGATCCCATCCACCTGAGCGTAGTACTCTTTTTCGACATGTTTTTTGGGTGACAGTAATTGATGGGCTAAGCCCCCATCATTGGTGATCAAAAGAAACCCTTCCGTATCTTTATCCAAGCGCCCCACAGGAAATAAATCTTCGCGAAAATCTTCTTCAGAGAATAGATCCAAGACAGTATCTTCATAAGAATCAACGGTTGCTGAAATTACACCTGCCGGCTTATGAAGCAAATAATAGTACCAGCGTTGATAATGAATCAGCTCTTGATCAAAGCAGATGCGATCTGTTTGTTCATTGACTTGCGCTTTATCACTTTTGATGGTTTGGTCGTTGACAGTCACACGACCTTTCTTGATGTACCCTTTGACTTCTTTGCGAGAACCGTAGCCCATATCCGCTAAAAATTTGTCTAATCGCATTGTTCCACTTCCTTTTTGCTATTCATGTAAAACAGCCACCAAGCACAACAAACATTGGCTAGTGGCTGTTGACGTTTATTATTTGATACGTAATTTGCGACGCAAACGAATCATTGAAGAACCCAGCAACTTTTCGGCCAAGCGCAGTTTCAATGCGATATACACATAGACACCACCACCGACTGCAGCCACCAGTATACTTAAAATGAACGATTGGATCTTACTTTCTGAGCTCAAGACCAAGCCAAACATTTGGCGGGCCAGCCATGCTGCAATCACCATGACCAAGGTCAAAAGTGCGATCAGCAAGGTTCTCCTCAAAGTCAGTGTCACATTGAAATGGCCTTTTCGTGCCATTTTCCGCACATTCAGCCAACAAGTGATACCTAAAGCGATCGAGGTCGATACTAACGGACCATATACTTGAAAAATACGGATTGCGGGATACTGCAATAGCAATTTGACGATCAAACCGATAAAGAAGTAGACTACCGCTTCTTTGTTATGATACATCCCTTGCAGCATACTTGAACTAAGCATGAATAATCCTAAAACCAATCCTGACAGACAGGCAGCGACCAACACACTGGCACCTAAACTATCTGGTCGATAAAATAGCGTGTAGAGGGGATAAGCCAAAATCACCATTCCGAATGTTGCAGGAAACATCACAAATGAATACAATTGCAAGTTATTACTGATCAACTTCGCCAAATTATGTTTATCCTTCTTCGCAACTGCCTCGCTGATCAATGGCAATCCGGTAGAAGCCATGGATGTTGCTAAACCAATAACGACCATCGTCAATTTATCAGGATTGCTGCCAAAGATTGCCATCAGATCCAAGAGCTGGTCATTGGAAAACTCGGTAAAGCCGCGCATGATACGGACAAACGTATACTGATCGACCAATTTAAAAATAGTGATCCCCGAACCAACAATGATAAAGGGAATGGCTTCTTTGATCGTGGAAATGATCAATTCTTTGGTTTGGATCTCGGTTACTTCTTTGCTCATGTCGATCAGCACGTCCATCCGGACCCGCTGTTTCTGGAAATAGTAACCCAAAACAAGCACACTTGCCAAGACACCGATAAAAGCAGCGAACGTTGATTGTGTAACAGCTGCTGTATAATCTCCTTCGATGACCCGCATAATAATAAATGTCGCCAGCAACATGTAGAAAACGCGGGCAATCTGCTCAATGATTTGAGAGATAGCGAATGGTTTCATGTCTTGATTTCCTTGGAAATAGCCTCGCATGACACTCATACAAGGAAAGACCAGTAAAGCCACGCTCAGAGAGCGCATGGTTGGAATCAACTCCGGTCCGCCACCAGATGCTGTAGCTAACCAAGGGGCAGCTAAGTACATGATTCCCGCTGTGACGACCCCGAAACCAGCCATCAATTGGAGCGCTCTCAGAAACAATTTTTGACTGGTCCGGTACTCTTGCCGGGAATTATAGTAGGCGATCTGCTTAGCGATCGCAGCTGGAATACCAGCGGTCGAAATCATTAAGAATAAGGCGTATACATTATAGCCCATTCCAAAAAGTGCATTTGCTTTGTCGCCATTGGCACCCATCCAGTAATACCAAGGTAAGATATAAATAGCACCTAGTAGTCGTGAGCCAATATTTCCCATGGTCATCCATGCGGAACCTTGGGCCATTTTTTCTTGTGTGGTCAACTCTTTTGATACGGATCGCGTGTGTTTATCCATCGCCATTATCTCCAACTTTCTACAAACATATCCCTTTCATTTTAATTCGAAAAGCAAGGAGTCGCAATCTATTTTTGCAACATCTTAAAGTTTCTTCAAATTATGTTCGGATAAACAAAAACTTTGGATTAGGAAACCGAGGTTTTTCATCCATATGCTATAATAAGAGAAATGTTTAGAAGAAGGAGACGCATTATGCAAAACGCAACCATATCTGTTCAACAAATTCGAACTATTTTGTTGCAAAAAAATCTTTTAAAAGAATTGATCACGCCCCAAGAATGGGCATATACCCTACCAGAATCCATGACAGGCCTAAATTTCACCTCTTTGTGTTACGACTCTCGGCAAGCCAAAAAAGACACGCTCTTTTTTTGTAAAGGCGCTGCTTTTGAACAACGCTATCTAGAAATGGCCATCAATCAAGGGGCAACTTGTTATATCGCCGAACGTCCCTATGAAGCAGTGGATGCTTTTGGCATCATTGTGACCGATATTCGAGAAGCAATGGCTGTCATCGCTCCTGCATTTTACGGCACTCCCCAAGAACAACTCGTGACGATCGGCATCACAGGTACAAAAGGCAAGACTAGTTGCGCCTATTTCGCCCGAGCGATCTTGGCCAAGTCCACCAATCAAAAGGTCGCTTTTTTCTCATCAGAAGAAAACTCAGTGGATGGTCGTTCATTTCAAGCCGCCGTTTTAACAACACCGGAAACATTGGATCTTTATGAGATGATGGCGGAGGCTGTTGCCAACGGTATGACCCATCTTGTCATGGAAGTGTCTTCCCAAGCTTACAAAACCAAACGGGTGGCAGGACTCACATTTGATATTGGCGTCTTCTTGAATATCTCGCCTGATCATATTGGTCCAGTGGAACACCCTACCTTTGATGATTATCTATATTGCAAACGTCAATTGATCCGCAATAGCCGGCAAATGATTTTGAATCGTCAAAGTGACCATTATCCATTATTGCGAGAAACGTGCGACGTTCATCACGTACCATTTATTACGTATGGGCGCTCGGAAGCGGATTATATCGTCCAAGATGGCATCGATCCTAAATCCTTTACAATTACTGCTGCATCAGACGTCTTGCAAGTCACTGGCCTTTACCAACTTGGTTTGCTAGGTTCTTTCAATCATGAGAATGCTGCTGCTGCGATTTTGGCTGCCTGCTTGGCTGGCGCACATGCTAGTGACGCACAAACAGAACTGCCACAAGTAGTGATCCCAGGCCGAATGGTGGTTTTAGAAAAAAACAACGGTGCTGTGATCATCGTGGACTATGCCCATAACTATTTGAGTTTCCAATCATTGAGCCAACTTGCTCGACAATTGCGTCCCAATGGCAGATTGCTCTTTGTGACAGGCAGTGCCGGTGGAAAAGCCGAATCTCGTCGTAGCGATATGGGACGGGCGTTGTCCGAATACGCAGACAAAGTCTATCTGACTAGTGATGACCCCAATTTTGAAGATCCTCAGGCGATTGCTGCAGAAATCGCCGCCTCGATCACTACCGATCACTTGCATGTCGTCTACCAAATGGACCGTCAAGCCGCTGTGACAGCGGCGATCGCTGAAGCGCAAGCAGAAGATATCGTGATCCTCGCTGGCAAAGGAACGGAAACCTTTCTTAAAGTCAACGGCCAAAAAGAGCCCTATCCAGGGGACCTCATTCTTGCACAGCGCTTTGCTGTCTATGAGCAATGAAATCAGTACAAATGAAAAGACAAAAAATCCATTGAAGTTACCTTCACGGATTTTCTGTCTTTTTGTATGCCTATTTCTTTCAGTCACTATGTTTAGGGCTGTTCATCTTCATACGTTTCATATACGTAAGGTGCACCATCATAACGAAACTCAGTCGAAATGGCTGCATCCAAGTCTTCAGTAAACATCATTTTACTAAAAGGGAATAAAAAGGCCTGCCCTTCTTTCGTTGCCTGTGCAGGCAAACGATAAAATAATTGTTCTTCCGTCAGTTGCTGATTCAGCTGTGCCAAGACATCTGTCGACACTGTTTCCTCATCAAATGTATCTTTAGCGATCCGTGCATAATCTTCAAAAAAAGCCTCTTGGCCTTCAAATGCTTGATAGTTCATCTTGATCCCTCTTTCTTTATTCAATATCTTTATTATACGAGAGTCCGCTTGGTTCAGCGAATAATATGATTTTATCGCCCAAATAGTCGGCGATTCTCGTTGCTATATGTCAAAAAGATTGCAAGGGTATTACGAATCAATTATTTGACAAATTCTTATTGAAGACCCTTGCAACTTTTGTATAATATTACTTAGAGAATATTAAAGGGGCAGACGGCATGAACAACGTTAAGAAAAAAATCTTCTACGGTACAGGCGCAACGCTTGGTTTTATCGCAATGATCGCTTTGGCAACGCAATTTTTGATTTCCAATCACTTACTTGGCGGCAATGATTCTTCAGAAATTTTCACACGCGCAACTTATCCCAATGGATTGTTGTTGGTAATTTTGATCCCTCTGATTGCTACAGCCATTTTGTTCTTTGGTATCATCCGCAAAAAATAAGCAAACAGACACCGATTGAAGGTGTCTGTTTTTTTTTGAATACATCGATTTATATGGCAATAAACAGGAAAATAGCCTCTCAGCTATTTTCCTGTTTGTTTAATTTGCGACGATATTGACTAATTTATTCGGAACGACGATGACCTTTCGGATCGTTTTCCCTTGTAGTTGTTCTTGAACCAAAGTATTGTCTTTGGCTAATTGTTCTAGTGCCTCTTTATCCGCATCTGCTGGCACTTTTGCTTTTGCACGCACCTTGCCGTTGACTTGGAATACCACTTCGATTTCATCTTCTACCAAGGCAGATGCATCATAAGTTGGCCATGGTACATAAGAAATGCCATGGTCATTGCCTAAAATCGCCCATAACTCTTCCCCGATATGTGGTACGATCGGTGCCAACAATTGAACGAAACCTTCAACATATTCATATGGCAAAGCATCCGCTTTATAGGCTTCATTAACAAAGACCATCAATTGTGAGATAGCTGTATTGAAATGAAGCTGCTCGAAATCTTCCGTGACTTTTTTTACCGTTTGATGATAGACTTTGGTGAGTTTGCCATCATTGAAAGTCGTGATACGGTCACGCATTTTGCCTTCTTCATCCACGATCAGACGCCATACACGATCCAAGAATTTCCGGCTACCTTCTAGACCATTTTCATTCCAAGCGATCGAAGCATCCAGTGGCCCCATAAACATTTCGTACAAACGCAATGTATCCGCGCCATATTGCTCGATGACATCATCTGGATTCACGACATTGCCGCGAGATTTAGACATTTTTTCATTGTTTTCACCAAGGATCATCCCTTGGTTGAACAATTTTTCAAAAGGTTCTTTGGTTGGTACAACACCGATATCGTACAAGAACTTGTGCCAGAAGCGGGCATAAAGCAAGTGTAAAACAGCATGCTCTGCCCCACCAATATAAATATCGACTGGCAGCCAGCGTGTCAATTTGTCATAATCAGCCAAGGCTGTCTTGTTATGGGGATCAATAAAGCGCAAGAAATACCATGAACTCCCTGCCCATTGCGGCATCGTATTGGTTTCGCGACGGCCTTTTTTCCCCGTCTCAGGATCGGTCACATTGACCCATTCAGTCACGTTGGCTAATGGTGATTCCCCAGTTCCGCTAGGTTTAATATTATCCGTAATCGGCAACCGTAATGGCAGTTGATCCTCGCTCAAAGCAGTTGTCGTGCCATCTTCCCAATGAATGATCGGGATTGGTTCACCCCAGTAACGTTGGCGAGAAAACAACCAATCACGCAAACGATAGCTGATTTCTTTTTTACCCACTTGATTTTCTTCCAACCAAGCAACCATTTTTTCGATCGCTGTTTCTTTATCCATACCATCTAGGAAATCAGAATTGATATGCAGTCCATCTTCTGTATAAGCAGTTTCGGTTACATCGCCGCCAGCTAGAACGGGAATAATATCTAAACCAAATGTTTTAGCAAAATCGTGGTCCCGTTCATCATGGGCAGGAACAGCCATGATTGCGCCGGTTCCGTAGGTCGCCAAAACATAGTCAGCGATCCAGATCGGGATTTCTTTCCCATTCACAGGATTGATTGCATAAGCGCCTGTGAAAACCCCAGTTTTTTCTTTGGCTAAATCTGTCCGATTGAGGTCTGATTTTTTGGCTGCTTCTTCCACATAGGCTGAAACTGCTGCTTGTTGTTCAGGAGTCGTGATTTGTTCTACCAATGCATGCTCTGGCGCCAACACGGCGTAAGTCGCACCAAACAATGTATCTGGTCGCGTCGTAAATACCGTAAAGTCTTTGTCTGATTGAGCGACTTTGAACGTGACGTTGGCGCCAATCGAACGACCGATCCAGTTGCGTTGCATTTCTTTGATGCTTTCTGGCCAATCCACTTCTTCCAAATCATCCAATAAACGATCTGCATAGGCAGTGATCTTCAGCATCCATTGACGCATTGGTTTGCGGATAACATCGTAACCCCCACGTTCGCTCTTGCCATCGATGACTTCTTCGTTGGCGATGACTGTTCCTAACTCTGGTACCCAGTTGACTGGTACTTCTGCTTCATAAGCCAAGCCTTTTTCATAGAGCTTAGTGAAAATCCATTGCGTCCATTTATAATACTCAGGATCTGTCGTGTTGATTTCTCGGTTCCAATCATAACTGAAACCCAATGAATTGATTTGACGACGGAAAGTTTCAATATTTTTTTTGGTAAATTCAGCTGGATCGTTACCAGTATCTAAAGCATACTGTTCTGCTGGCAACCCAAAGGCATCCCAGCCCATTGGATGCAGCACATTGTAGCCCTGACTACGTTTAAAACGACTAAGAATATCAGTCGCAGTATATCCTTCTGGATGTCCAACATGCAATCCTTGACCGGAGGGATAAGGAAACATATCTAATGCATAAAATTTGGGTTTGTCTGGCGCATCATGGGTATTGAATTCATTTTTCTTTGCCCAATATTTTTGCCATTTTTTTTCAATTTCTTTGTGATTGTAATTCACGACGGACGCCTCCTATAAATTTGTGTTTTGCTTGATGCTAAACAAACAAAACTGATAAAAAAAAGTCCTATAAAAATCAAACTGATTTTTATAGGACGTTATCAACGTGGTACCACCTAAATTTATCTGCTCCGCAAAGAAACAGACCTCGATGTTGTAACGGCCATCGCCGTATCTGCCTACTCATTGTTCAGTCAGATATCACTTAAAGGCGAGTTCGAAAGGTGTGCTATGCATTCTCACCAACCATGCACTCTCTGAAGCTCCAACGCTTTTCTACTATTCCTTCTCAAATGTGAAAAGATTCATTGCATTTATCCTATCAAAATTTTAACGGAATAGCAATCTATTTTACCCTAACACTTTGCCCAGGATAAATAAAATTATTTTGAATTTGATTCCATTGAATAAATTGATCGGTAGAAATGCCAAATTTATTTGCGATTCCCCAGACAGAATCCCCTGAAGCGACTGTATAGGTGCCAGAAGACGTTGTAGTTGCCGTATTAGATGACGCGCTGGTTGCGGTCGCACCAGATATCGATAATTGCTGTCCTGGGTATACGAAATCATTTTTGATATTGTTGGCACTGCGTAATTGATCCATTGAAATATTGTGTTTATTTGCGATCGACCAGACAGAATCGCCTGAAACTACTGTGTAGGTGCCACTTGTGGACTGCGTAGTGGATGTACTTTCACTTCGTGTTGTGGCTGTCGCAGTCGAACTGCTTGAAACTGATAATGTTTGTCCTGGATAAATAAAATCATTTTGGATGTTGTTCAGACTCCGTAATTGATCCATTGAGATGCCATATTTATTGGCAACTGACCAGACAGAATCGCCTGAAACAACCGTATAACTGCCAGTTGTACTTGTTGCAGATGACGTCGCATTCTTATTGACTAGCGAAACCGTTTTGCTGGTAGTCGTGTTATTCGTCGTTGATCCGGATACCTTTAGTGTTTGACCTGGATAGATAAAATCGTTTTGGATGTTGTTCAGACTCCGTAATTGATCCATTGAAATGCCATACTTGTTGGCCACTGCCCACACAGAATCGCCTGAAACAACGGTATATGTTTGACCGCTGCTTGTTGTGGTACTCGTTGCGGTACTTGTACTTGTATTTGTGCTGGTATTGGTGCTTAATGTCGCCCCGCCGCCTGCATTACCAGATGCTGGTGTGTCATACTTTGTTAACCCATATTGCTGGATCACTGCATTCAAAGAAGACGCATAATTTGGTGCAGTCGCATAGCGTCCAGTGAGCCACGCAGTCGCATCTAAATAAGAACTGGTATTGCTTTTCCAAGCACCGGAATAATAGCTGTTGCCGCGAATGACTCCAGCATTATCTTGAAAGGACTGCGTGTAAGAAGGGTACTTTCTAAATGGTTCACTCATAGTGATCCATTGGCCATTTAAGTATTCCAATGTACTCATATAAACGGTTTGGCCATTATATGATCCTTTGACCCCAAAAAGATTATAGTTTGGTGCTTTAGATAAGGTGCTTCTCCCCCAACCACTTTCAAGAATCGCTTGTGCAATCATGACGGATGCATAAAGGTCATTGGCTTGTGCGACTGGTTGTGCATAGGTTGCGATCTCAGTAATAAAAGCGGACGTATTCGGCGCGGCAAAATTGCTGGTAGAAACTTGTGCCACTGAGGTTTCTACTGCTTCTGCTTGAACAGCAGGCATCAGAGGAGTAACAACAGAGATGGCAGTTAAAGTTGTTCCTAGGACAGCTGCACTTTTTCTCATCATTTGATACAATTCACCCGATTGTTCTCTTTGCCGTTGTACTTTCTGTGTCTGACTTGTCTCCATGACCATAAATCCTCCGTTTTTTCTTATAATGAACTAGATTAAGTATACAGTTTCTTAAGATTTTATAAAAGATATTTGAGCGTTTTTTGCAAACTGTAAACTCTTTGTAATCAAACGAACATTTTTTGCAATATGAAAGATGCTTGGGTACCTTCTACAAAGAATGCTATAATTGAGACGAAAGATGTTTTGAATCAGGCTAGATAGCTGAATATTTAGGAGTGAGATACAAACTTATGCAAAAAAAATTAATCTATCAGTACGCAGGGAGCTGTTTCTTATTGCTCTTTGTTTTTTTGGGATATGTGGTGAAATTTTATCCTAGTTGGCTGACCCCTTTTGACGAAACACTGACCCGTTTGATTCGCAGCGGTTATCCATTCATGACCTCATTTTTCTTATGGATCACTAAATTTGCCAATCCAATCACCATTATTCTTTTGTTCTTGGTCGTTCTAGTGGTTTTTCTAATCAATAAATATTACGCCGAAGCAATATGGCTAAGTCTTGGCACTATTGGCATCGCTGGTATATTCAATCCGCTGATCAAACTCGTATTCTTACGCGAAAGACCGACCTTGACCCATCTGGTGGTTGAAACAAGTTCCAGCTTCCCAAGCGGTCACTCTACAGGCAGCATGGTGTTTTATGGCGCTTTATTGCTATTGGTGCCGATTTTATTCAAACAGCCTTTTTGGCAGTGGAGTCTTCGGCTCTTGCTCGGAGTATTGATTGTCTTGATCGGTATCAGCAGGATCTATGTTGGTGTCCATTTCCCGAGTGATGTACTAGGCGGGTTTTGTGTTGGTTTATCCTGGTTGTTATTGACCTATCCTTATTATGTACAAAAGCGCTTTGTTTGGCGTTTTACCCGAAAACAATTATAGAAGAAGGCGAATTGTCATGAATTCATTTCCATATGCAGAAGACAAAAACAAACGATACCACTCATGGAACTTTGCATTGCGGCAGCAGTTTGGTGAAAAGATTTTTAAAGTGCCGATCGATGCAGGGTTTGACTGCCCCAATCGCGATGGTACGGTCGCTAAAGGCGGCTGTACATTTTGCAGTGTATCAGGATCTGGTGATATGATCATCGCACCTGAAGCGCCCTTGCCAGAACAATTCAATAAAGAAATCAATATGATGCACAAAAAATGGCCCCACGTCAATCAATACATCGTTTATTTCCAAAATTTCACGAATACCCATGCACCTGTTGCAGTGATAAGAGAGCGGTTTGAACAAGTATTGACGATGCCAGGTGTTGTCGGTATTTCGATCGGCACCCGTCCCGATTGTTTGCCCGATGACGTGGTCGGCTACTTGGCAGAGTTGAATCAGCGTTTTTACCTGTGGGTCGAATTGGGTTTACAAACAACTTTTGAAACTACCAGTCGTGCGATCAATCGCGCACATGATTATCAAACCTATCTAGATGGTGTAGCAAAACTGAGAAAACATCAGATTCGAGTCTGCACCCACTTGATCAATGGCTTGCCTGGAGAAACCACTGAGATGATGCAAGAAAATGTCCGCCGAACGATCCAAGATTCTGATATCCAAGGCATCAAATTGCATTTATTGCATTTGATGCGCAATACGCGCATGTTGCGGGATTATCATGAAGGTCGATTACAATTGATGGACAGAGATTCATATGTTTCTTTGATTTGTGATCAACTTGAAATGATCCCACAAGAAATCATCATTCACCGTTTGACAGGTGATGCGCCTTGGGATGCCTTGATTGGCCCGATGTGGAGCTTAAAAAAATGGGAAGTTCTCAACGAGATCGACCGTGAGATGCAACGCAGAGATTCGTATCAAGGAAAATTTTCTGTTAGACAGGAGAATACTTATGCTGCCAACAGCCATGCATTATAGCCATACTTTATTGAAAGAAATTGTCCAACCTGGACACATAGTTGTTGATGCTACCATGGGGAATGGTTTTGATACTGAATTATTGGCAACTTTGGTAGGACCAAAGGGGCATGTGTTCGCTTTTGATATCCAAGAGCAAGCCCTAGCAGCAACGAGACAGCGTTTAGCTGAAAAAGAGTTGCTGTCACACGTATCCTTGATCCATCGCGGACACGAACATGTAGCTGATTATGTAGATGGTCCGATTCAGGCAGCTATTTTCAACCTGGGCTATCTGCCCCGAGGCGATAAAGGAATCATTACATTGCCCCAAACCACCAAACAAGCACTAGAAGCCCTGCTCCCCCGTCTAGCCCCTAAGGGCAGAATCATCATCGTCTGTTATTATGGACATCAAGGGGGTGCAGCCGAACTAGCAGCAATCCAGCAGTTTTGCGCAAGTTTGCCGCAAGAATCGTATAATGTAATGTCCTATCAATTCATCAATCAACGCAATCAACCGCCGATCCTTTATTGTATTGAACGTAAAAAAACAGCACTCACCTTCAATTGAAAGTAAGTGCTGTTTTGCTATTTTTCGTGGATCCAGACAAGAACACGTTGGATCCATTGATCCCAGAATTGCCAATCATGATCGCCCGTTCCAGATTCAAAGGTGACTGGAATTTGGCGCTTGCTCAATTTTTCTGCTGCATATTCACTTGCCGGAAAAAGCTGGTCTTCTGTACCACAACTAATATAAAAACGTGGGGCATTACTTGGTTCAAGTGAATCGATCAAATGGATCAAATCATTTTCCGATCCTTTAAATTCACTTAACGGACCAAAGATTCCTTCCCAATAGGCTTGGTTGCGCAGTTGCAGTAACCCATCCATACTTTCGGCCATCGCTAATGCCCCAGATAAAGATGCGACTGCCGCAAACCGCTCAGGTTTTCGCAAGCCCAACTTCATGGCACCATAGCCACCCATGGATAAACCAGCAGCATAGGTCCGAGCCCTTTCTGTGGTCAACTGAGGAAATAGTTCATGGATGATCCTTGGTAGTTCTTCAGCGATAAATGTCCAATACTTCATCTCATAGACTGTATCGGTATACCAGCCTAAATCCGTTGAGGGCATGATGACTGCTAACTGATACGTAGCGACATATCGTTCGATAGCTGTTCTTCTTTGCCAGACACTATGATTGCCCCCCATACCATGCAACAAATAAAGGACTGGGATATTGTCTCCCTGATTTTCTGTTGCGGTACCGATCGTCTTCTGGGTTTTCTGCGGAAGAATGACATCCACCATCACTTCCATCTCCAATACATTGGAGTAAATATTTGCTTGTAAAAAAGCCATGTGATCACCTGCGATTCTTTTTTTACATTGTAACAGATTCTTTGCGGATTGTCCGTGTCAAAACCGACGCAATCAAGAGGCACCGATATTGAATCAGTTCTCTTTCATCCCGGCAGATTAGCCACATCCCTATTGGATACACGCAATCGGCAGGAAACGATACAGTCATTTTATCTCATTTATCACAAAAAAAGAGACCTCTATTGCTATGCAATCAATAGAGGTCTCTTCTTTATTCTTTCACACTTGCTTGCAATGCATCTACTTTATCTGTGCGTTCCCAAGGCAAATCGATATCTGTACGACCAAAATGTCCGTATGCGGCAGTCTGACGGTAAATCGGACGGCGCAAATCTAACATTTCAATAATTCCAGCTGGTCGTAAGTCAAAATTTTCACGAATAGCACGGATCAACCGCTCATTGCTGACTGTTCCAGTACCGAATGTATTGACACTGATCGATACAGGTTGCGCAACACCAATGGCATAAGCCAATTGCACTTCTGCTTTTTGTGCCAATTTAGCAGCCACGATATTTTTAGCAATATAACGAGCCGCATAACTTGCAGAGCGGTCAACTTTAGTGGCATCTTTCCCAGAAAAAGCTCCGCCACCATGACGGGCATAACCCCCATAGGTATCAACGATAATTTTTCTTCCAGTCAGACCTGCGTCCCCTTGAGGGCCACCGATCACAAACCGGCCAGTCGGATTAATATAATATTTTGTCTGCTCGTCTAAAAGATCTGCAGGTATCACTTCTTTGATCACTTTTTCGATCACATCATGGCGAATCGTATCATTGTCTGCTGCATCATCATGTTGTGTACTGATAACGACTGTATCGACCCGTTGTGGTTGATCATTGTCATCATATTCAACAGTTACTTGAGATTTTGCATCAGGTCTTAAGTACGGCAACACGTTAGATTTACGCAATTCAGCTAAACGACGAACCAAACGATGACTCAAAGCGATTGGCAATGGCATCAATTCTGGCGTTTCATCGACGGCAAAACCAAACATCAATCCTTGGTCCCCCGCACCGATATCTTGTTTATCTGCCTCTTCGCGAATTTCTAGAGCAGCATCAACACCTTGTGCAATATCTGGCGATTGCTCATCAATGGCAACCAAGACTGCAACGGTATCGCCATCAAAACCAAATTTCGCACGTGTATAGCCAATTTCTTTGATCGTTTGACGGACGATTTTTTGGATATCGACGTAGGCTGTTGTTGAAATTTCACCAAAGACTAGCACTAAGCCAGTAGTCACAGACGTTTCGCAGGCCACTCGAGCCATTGGATCCTTCGCCAATAAAGCGTCTAAGATCGCATCACTGATTTGGTCAGCAACTTTGTCTGGATGTCCTTCAGAAACAGATTCTGAAGTAAATAAGTGTTTCTCTGTCATTTTTGTATTCCCCCTAAATATGATTCGGTTACAAGGCATCTTCGCAGCTGCGAATCCTTTCGGGAACTTGCAACGAACTGATTATATCAGACTTTGACAATTTTTACTTGTAAAAAAACAAAAAAAGCAATTTTGGCAATAAAAAAAAGCACTCACAAGAATGCTTACATGATCCGTACGGGATTCGAACCCGTGTTACCGCCGTGAAAGGGCGGTGTCTTAACCGCTTGACCAACGGACCAAATGATGATAATGGGCCTAAATGGACTCGAACCATCGACCTCACGCTTATCAGGCGTGCGCTCTAACCAGCTGAGCTATAGGCCCTTAATAAAAAAATGCAAAAGCGGGTGACGAGAATCGAACTCGCGACAACAGCTTGGAAGGCTGTAGTTTTACCACTAAACTACACCCGCATTTCTATGGCGCGGGACAGAATCGAACTGCCGACACATGGAGCTTCAATCCATTGCTCTACCAACTGAGCTACCGAGCCAAAACGGTCTGGACGGGACTCGAACCCGCGACCTCCTGCGTGACAGGCAGGCATTCTAACCAACTGAACTACCAAACCGAAACATTGCTGTTTATTTGCTTAAAAAAGCAATTGCGGGAGCAGGATTTGAACCTACGACCTTCGGG